>JBGSUY010000252.1:0-2309 GCA_041753195.1 Chromatiaceae bacterium | reverse complement strand
TGGCGTCACGGACGAGACGATCGAGCTGTGCTGCCGCTTTCCGGTCGCAGAGTCTGATCTTGCCCTCGCGGAAATCGAGTTGCGGCTGGATGCGGACAAGGGTCTCGGCGCGCCGATTCAAAAATGCGGCCTGGCCGAACTCGTTGACCAGGACGACTCCAAAGGGGCGTTGCTCCAGAAGTTGCTCGACAGCCTGTGCTTGCTGATGCAACTGGCCGACATGCCGGGACAAGAGGAAGGCCCGTTGCAGATGGGTCCCAAGCAGTGCGATTTTCGGCTCTCTTACGTTTGGTGTGGGCAAGGGATCTGACCCGTTTGATTCACGGTGAGGCCGTGGCACCGGTTTGGAGCTTGAAGGGTGAGGCCGGCAGGTGCGTGAGCTTACCGGCGACCAGGTAAGCGACGGTGATCAGGTGCTTGGTGGTGCCGTAGCCGCGCGCCTTGGCCTTGGCGGCCTGGATGAGCCCGTTGATCGCTTCGACACGGCCGTTGGTGAGTTGGGAGTCGAAGGCGTTGAGGATGCCCTCCCAGTGATCCCTGAGGGTCTTGGCGACGCGTTTGATGGGCACGAGGCGGCAGCGGCGTGCCCACTGGTACCAGCGCTTGAGCAGCACCTCGGCGGTCGCTCGATCGGGGGCGGTGCGGTAGATCTCGCGCAACGCCTCCTTGATGCGGAACGCCCGGTGGGTCTTGAGGTTCAGGCGCTTGAGGTCGGTGTACTGGAGGATCTGACGGCGGGTCCAGTCGTGCTTGTCCTTGAGCCACAGGTAGCGGGTGCGCTTGAGGCTGGGGGTGGACTTGGCCTCTTGGCGGCGCACCTCATCGACGGCGGTGTTGACCAGTTGGATCACATGGAACCGATCGAAAGTGACCTCGGCCCAGGGCAGGTGCTCGGCGATCCCGGCCTGGTAGCTCGCGGACATATCGATGCACACCGCGCGGACGTTCTCGGCACAGCCCCCGTGGGCCTGCAGATCGTCGGCGAACTGCGCCACCACCTCGGCCTTGCGCCCTTCACAGGCAAACAGCAGGCGCCCCGCGTCCAGATCGTGAAAGAGACTGATGTAGGCGTGTCCGCGCCGTGCCGCGGTCTCGTCCAAGCCAACCGCGGTGACGGTCGAGAAGTCCTCTTGGGCGCGCGCCTGGTCCACGTAATAGTCGAGGGTGCGCCAGATGCGCATGTCACTGACGGTAAGTAACTGCGCCACCTGGCGCACCGTCATGGCCCGGCACAGGGTGACGACCAACGCCTCCATCAAGAGGGTGAAGCCGCTGGTGGGGCGCGCCCAGGGCACCGGAACCTGGGTGGTCTTGCCGCAGACCCCGCAGCAAACCCGCGGCACCTTGGCGCGGATGTAGGCCTGGAACTGGAAGAAATTCAGATGCCGCCACTCCCGCTCCAGGGTGTCATGCACCGGCTGGTGTTCGGCCCCGCAGTGGGGGCAGGTAAAGCGCGTCCCCGGCGTGAAGGCGACCTCCAAATCGATCCGCCCGGCCTTGGGGTCGAAGCGCACATCGACCACCTGCCAGGGCGCTGCCAAGCCCAGGGCCGCGCTGAACAACGACAACTGCTTCATCCCGAGCACCTCGCCAGGTGGACGCAGCCGGGGTGCCGCGGGCCTCGCGCGGGCGGACTCCGTGGGGACAAAGCGTGCATGTCGCACGCGACCGTGGGGACAAGCCGGGGACCACGCGCTCCCGGCGCGTGGCCCCCACCTTGCCCCCACTCATGCACCCTTTGCCCCCACTGCGCCGCACCACCCCGATCGCTGCCTGAGAACGCCTGCGGCGCAACAACAACAGGATTTTTATCAGAAGGGACGGGAGGAGGCTACCCCCTACCCACAGGAAACGTAACAGAGGCATTCTCGCACAGAGATTTATAAAGGTGAGCGCCTTGACCTCGGAGCCGGCATTGTTGTTCGGTCGGCGGACGAGCCGCGTGTTCTCGAAGCCATCGCCGCTAACGAACAGCGGCGAGTGTGTGGTGACAAGAATTTGATTGTTGCCTGTGGAAAGTGCCTCGAAGACGTCCGCGAGATGCCGTGCCTGTGGAGGATGCTGATACAGCTCAGGTTCTTCGCAGCCGAGGATAAGCGTTGGTGCGTCCGGGGCTTCGGACCCGGCAAGCTCCTGTAACAGGGCCAGTAGGTATGACCGCTGTAGGCCAATGCCATTAAGTTAAGCCCCCCCTCACCGGCAGCGCTTATAGTTGGGGTAGAAGCCCTGAATTTTGGCGGGTTTCATTTTGCGCGGTGCCGAGCGATCCGGTCGCATCGCCTCCACGCTAGTCGCCATGGCGAAGACCA
>JBGSUY010000251.1:0-2907 GCA_041753195.1 Chromatiaceae bacterium | reverse complement strand
ACCGGATCCTTGCCCTCCTCGGGATCGGCAGGCGACGTCAGCCCCTTGCGCGCCGCCAGCTTGCGCTCGGACCAACGGGCGAGGAATCCGCTCGCGTGCTCAGTGTCCGGCATCGCCATCCTCCCGCCAGTCGGTGAGCCGACGCTTGCGCCGCTTCTCCGGGCAATAATGCGCGAGCACGAAGGCCTCGGCGGCCCGGTAGAGCGGAGGGGGCAACGGTACGTTGTAGACGGTCTCGCCGCCCTCCTGGTAGGCCTGGGCGGCATCGAAGCTCAGGGTGACGAGCACCGGTCTGGGCATGCCGTCCTGCCGGGGGCGAACCACCACATAGCACCCGGGAGAGTCCACCGTGAGGTTGTGATAGTAGCTCTCCGCCTCGTCCGGATAGAGCCGTACCTGGAGGCCGGTCCACAGGTACTGAGCCGCCTCGGGCCCCTCCACCAAGAGCCGGGGCTCGGCCGGTCCGGGTCCGGGCAGGTCGCCCAGGGTCACCCCGACGGCGTCCCAGCTCTCGGTAATCCAGCGGTTGCCGCTGACCTGGCGCCGCTCCATCACCACCGAGACGGGAAACTCGTCCGCTGGCGCTTCCATCTGTTCGCCGATTGGCTCGCCCAAGGTGCGCTCCGGTTGTCCTCCACCGATTCAGGAGCACGCGCAAATTACGTACCAGGTCCCTGGGCCTGATGCCAGGGGGGGGCAATGGCCGCAATCCGGGAAAATGCGGAGCAATAACGACAACGCGTCAGCTGGGACAAATTGTTCCATCGGGGTGGCTTGGGTGGGTCAGTCCGTCGCATCCAGGTGCGGCACAAGTCGACTGCCTGCGTTTCCTGCCCAGAGTCCACAGGCCCAGGGCGCGAAACCAGGCCCTGAGCGGTCGCAGTGGCCTGTCCGGGGAACGGTTCTTGCCTATATTAAGGGTCGGTTCAGGTACGGACACATACGGCGATTCATTCGCCACGTACAGTGATTCATTCAGGGGACCCAGATGGCAGCGACCCCCTCCGCCCCGCATGGCCCCGACCGGCTGGTGGACCGCTTCGGCCGCCACATCACCTATGTGCGGCTCTCGGTCACCGACCGGTGCGATCTGCGCTGTGTCTACTGCATGGCGGAGGACATGCACTTCCTGCCCCGCAGCCAGATCCTCACCCTCGAGGAGATCGCCCGCCTCGGGCGCTGCTTCAGCGCGCTCGGCGTGACCAAGCTGCGGATCACCGGCGGCGAGCCCCTGGTCCGGCGCGACGTGCTGTGGCTGTTCGAGCGCCTGGGGGAATTGCCCGGCATCCGTGACCTCACCCTCACGACCAACGGCACCCAGCTCGCGCGCCATGCGTCGGCGCTCGCGGCGGCCGGCGTCACCCGGGTGAACGTGAGTCTCGACACCCTGAGGGCCGAGCGCTTCCGGGCCATCACCCGCCTGGGGGACATCCGACGCACCCTGGAAGGGATCGACGCCGCTCGCCGGGCGGGATTCCGGCGGGTGAAGATCAACAGCGTCATCTTGAAGGGCCGCAACCACGACGAGGTGGGGGACCTGGTCACCTTCGCCCTGGACGGCGGTCTGGACATCAGCTTCATCGAGGAGATGCCCCTGGGGGTCATCGGCGACCATGACCGCGCCGAGGCCTACTACCCGAGCGAGCGGATCCGCCAGGACCTGGAGGCCC
This sequence comes from Chromatiaceae bacterium, assembly GCA_041753195.1. Lineage (GTDB taxonomy): Bacteria > Pseudomonadota > Gammaproteobacteria > Chromatiales > Chromatiaceae > Thiodictyon. Next base: position 1,237 of record JBGSUY010000251.1, on the reverse strand, counting down.
GTTACCAGCTCATCCCCACCACCGAGACCACTGGCGGCCCGTCGCGCTACTACCGGATCCCCGGCAGCGATTGCCGGGTCGGGTTCATCTCGCCCCACAGCCACAATTTTTGCGGCGACTGCAACCGGGTGCGGGTGACCGCGGAGGGCCGCCTGCTGTTGTGCCTGGGGCAGGAGCACTCGACCGACCTGCGCCGGGCCCTGCGCGCCAACCCGGGGGACGACGCGGCGGTGAAGCGGGCCCTGGTCGCGGCCATGGCCATCAAGCCGCGGGGGCACGACTTCGATCTGACCGCCCAGCCGGTGATCTTCCGCCACATGAACGCCACCGGAGGCTGAGGTGGCCACCCCCGCCCCCCGAGACCGGTACCGCCCCCAACTCACGGACGCTGGGCTCAAGCCCGCCTACCCGGTGATCGCGGTGGACGAATATGGCGAGCCCCGGGAGGGCGACATCGCCGGCGAGCAGCCGCTGACCCTCTACATCGACAACCGGGAGGTGGTGACCCTGATGACGCTGGGCACCCACCCCGAGCTGCTGGTACTGGGCTATCTGCGCAACCAGCGCCTGGTGCCCTGCCTGGAGTCGGTCCACTCGATCCAGGTCGACTGGGAGACCGAGGCCTGCGCCGTCACCACTTTCGACGGCATCGGCGACCTGGAGGAGAAGCTCCGCCACCGCACCGTGACCACCGGCTGCGGCCAGGGGACCGTCTTCGGGCGCCTGACCGAGCAGGTCGAGCGGCTGCGCTTGCCGCCCGTGCAGCTGCGCCAGTCCCGCATCTATGCCCTGCTCGATCGGCTGAACAGTTTCAACGAGGTCTACCGTCGCGCCGGGGCTGTCCATGGCTGCGCGCTCTGCTCACCGACCGGCGGCGGGCGCGACGGGATCGAGCTGTTCGTGGAGGACGTGGGGCGCCACAACGCCGCCGACGCCATCGCCGGCTACATGTGGCTGAACGCGGTGGAGGGAGGCGACAAGGTCTTCTACACCACCGGGCGTCTCACCTCCGAGATGGTCATCAAGGTCGCCCAGATGGGTATCCCCGTGCTCCTGTCGCGCTCCGGTGTCACCCACATGGGTCTGGAGCTCGCCCGCACCGTGGGGGTGACCATGATCGCCCGCGCCAAGGGCCAGCACTTCCTGATCTACAACGGTGCCGAGCGCTTCACCTTCGACGCGGTGCCCGGTGCCGTCCGGGCCCTGGGGCAGCGGCACCGAGGCGGCGGGGACTAGA
>JBGSUY010000250.1:0-3157 GCA_041753195.1 Chromatiaceae bacterium | reverse complement strand
GGCGGGGCTCGCCGTCGGGCTCGGTCTGCTTGGCAAGTACAGCATGGTGGTCATAGGCCCGGTGCTCCTGTGGGCCATCCTGCGGACCGACCCTCGGGCCCTGCGCACCCCCTGGCCCTACCTGGGCGGGCTGCTGGCCCTCCTGATTTTTCTCCCCAACCTGGTCTGGAACGCCGAAAACGCGTGGCTCAGCCTGCGCTTTCAGCTCGGACACGGGTTTGCCACGGATTCCGGTGCCCTGGTCAACGGCGCCGATTCCGCGCTCCAGGCCGGGGCTGCCATCATCGAGCACTCGGGACCCGAGACCCTGGACGAGCGGGCGTCGAGCCTCCTGGGCTATCTCGGTACCCAGCTGGGACTCTGGGGCTTGATCGCACTGCCCGTCCTGGCAACCCCCTGGCTCGCCCGGCGCGCCCAAGGGGCATCCGCGCCGTCGGCCCTGAGCCCTCCTGGCGGAGCCCTGCTCCACGCGGCGACCTGGTTTCCCCTGAGCCTCTTCGCCCTGGTCTCCCTGGTGAGCGACGTGGAGGCGAACTGGCCGGTGATGTATCTGCTCGCGGCCCCTCCCCTGTTGGTCCCCCTGTGGCGCGGGATAGGTCCTTGGGTGGCGGCCGCCGCCCTGGGCAACCTGTCGCTGGTGAGCCTATACGGCCTCCATGCCGCCACCCTCGCCCTGCCGCTCTCGGACGGCCAGAACCGCATCTTGCGGGAGACCCACGGCTTCCAGGAGCTCGCTGAGATCGCGGCCGGCCTGGATGGGCCCGTCTACGCGGACCGTTACCAAGATACGGCCATGCTGCGCTTCTATGCCCCGGGGATCGAGGCCACCCAGTGGCCCGGTCTCACCCGACCCTCCGAGTACCTGCGGGGACGGATCGCCCCAAGGGTCGAGCCCGGCACCATCGAGGGTCCCTTCTGGTTGCTAACCCGCGGGCATCCCGCGCCGGAGGTCTTGGGCTTCCGGATCGACGCTCGCCGAACCCTGGTCGATTGCCCCGGTGTGCGACTGGCAGAGACCGACGCGCCGGCCTGCGCCCGGCCGCTGCATGTTTGGAGCCTGTATCGGTACAGGCCAGAAGCCCCTTAGTCAGACGGGCGTTAATCGTTACAATGGTGTTCAATACCGGCGGGCCTGGACCGATGCCGCGTTGCGTCTCAAAGCTGGAGCGCGTCCTTTCGCCACCTGTCTCGCGCCGCGAAGGTGCGTCTTCCGTGTTTGCAGTCCTTTGTCCATTGAAGTACCCCTATGGGAACCAAGAACCAAATGATGTCGAGAATCTTCGGACTTCCTCTCCTCGGTCTGGCCTTGGCGCTGAGCGGGGTCGTTCGGGCCGGTGACGATCCCGGCCTCGTCGAGCCGCCCGCCGCGGAGGGCGCCCCGGGAGAGTTCACCTTCGCCGCCGTGGCGCGACGGGCGGCCGAGCTGGCCCAGGGGGCCTACGAGCCGGATCGCCCCCCCTTGCCCGATTACCTGGCGAACCTAGATTACGACAAGCACCGAGACATCCGTTTTCGCCCGGACCAGAGCCTCTGGCGGGCAGAGGGCCTGCCCTTCCAGGTCCAGTTCTTCCACCGCGGTTTCCTGTTCGAAGACCGGGTGAAGGTCAACGTGATCGACGCCGGGCAGTCGGTGCCCCTGGACTTCCAGCACGATTTCTTCGATTACGGCAAGAATCAGGTGCCGGAGGTGATGCCCCCGGATCTGGGTTTCGCGGGTCTGCGCCTGATGTACCCCATCAACCGGGACGACTATTTCGACGAGGTGGGGGTCTTCCTTGGGGCCAGCTATTTCCGTGCCGTCGCCCAGAATCTGAATTACGGCATCACCGCCCGGGGGCTCGCCATCGATACGGGACTTCCGAGCCGCGAGGAGTTCCCGGTGTTCCGAGAGTTCTGGATACGCAAGCCCGCGGCCGATGCCACCGAGATCGAGCTCTATGCCTTGATGGACAGCGAGAGCCTTACCGGCGCCTACCGTTTCACCATCCGGCCCGGCACCGAGACCGTCATCGATGTCAAGGCGCGGCTCTTCTTCCGCCGGGGTGTGGCGAAACTCGGGGTGGCCCCGCTGACCAGCATGTTCTTCCATGGGGAAAGTACGGATCGCTACATGGACGACTTCCGCCCCGAGGTCCATGACTCCGACGGACTGCTGGTGGAGACCGCCTACGGCGAGCGCATCTGGCGCCCCCTGGCCAACCCCATCGGCCTGCGCATCAGCAACTTTGTGGTGGAGAGCCCCAGGTCCTTCGCGCTCCTGCAGCGCGATCGGGACTTCCGCAGCTACGAAGACCTAGAGGCCCACTACCACAACCGCCCGAGCCTGGTGGTGGAGCCCCAGGGAGACTGGGGCAAGGGAATGGTGGAACTGGTGGAGATTCCGTCCAACGCGGAGCGCTATGACAACATCGCGGCCTTCTGGGTCTCGGAGCGGCGGACCGAAAAGGGCCAGGATTGGGAGTTTGCCTATCGGCTGCGCTTCGCCAAGGACCCGGAGGCGGGCCTCTTGGGCGGCCGCGCGGTGGCGACCCGCATCGGCGCCGGGGGTACCGACATTCTCGACCCGAACGTCCGCAAGTTCGTGGTGGACTTCGCCGGCGAGAACCTCGCCGCCATGGACCCGGAGACGCCGCTAGAGGCCGTGGTCTCCACCACCTCCGGCACGCTATCCCCGCCGGTGGTGCAGTTCAATCCCGAGACCCGGGGTCGCCGCCTCTTCTTCGAGCTGACCCCGGACGGCCGCACGCCCGCGGACCTGCGGGCCTTCCTGCGCCATGGCGAGGACGTGCTAAGCGAAACCTGGAGCTTCCGATGGGTGCGGGAATAGGGACCGCCCGGGCCGAAGTCGCCGCCCCGGGCGCCGTCTCAGCGCCTAGTCACGCGCCCACTTTGGACCCTGCCGCCTGGCAGAGGGCGGCAAGCCGCGTGGGCGACTACCTGGCGGCAATGGGAGTCCGGCACCCTCAAGAGGTCGAGCGGCTGCGGGAGGCGGTGCGGGCCCGGCTCGAGTCACGGCTGGCGACGACACCCCCGGAGGACCCGGTGGAGTCGGCCATCGAGGAAACCCATGCGCTCCTGGATCTGTGGCTCGCCACGGAGCTTGGCCTGGAGGGAGACGCCAATACCCTGTGCGCCGCCCGCGCCGCGGTGCTGGGGG
>JBGSUY010000249.1:0-1666 GCA_041753195.1 Chromatiaceae bacterium | reverse complement strand
CTGAAGGTGTAAGTGCCCGCGGCCAGGTTGACCGTGGGGCTCACCGCGTCTGCCGGGTTGGGCGTGCCGCTCCAGGTATAGGCGGTAATGGTTCCATCGGCGTCCGAGGAGCCGCCGCCATTGAGGGTCACGGCGATGCTGCTCTGACCCGCGGCAAGGGTTAAGGTCTGATCAGGGCCGGCGCTAGCCGTCGGCGGCTGGTTGACAGGAGGCGCCGGGTTGACGGTGACGCTCACAGTGTCTGCCGCACTGGTGGCGCCCTGATTGTCGGTGACGACGAGAGTGAATGTGTAGGTGCCCGCCGCTAGGTTGACCGTCGGGCTGCCCGTGTTGACGGGATCGGGGTTACCGGTCCAGTTATAGGTCGCGATGGTCCCGTCCGGGTCCGAGGAGCCGCTGCCGTTCAAGGTCACGGCGATACTGCTCTGGCCGATGGCCAGGGCCAGCGTCTGGTCAGGGCCGGCGTTGGATGTCGGCGGCTGATTGACGGTCGTCGAGGAGCGGACCGTGACCTTGGTCTTGCACTCTGCATCACTTCGGCCGTCCTTCACCGCCAGCTTGGCCTCGAAGGTGCCCGTACTGGCGTACTTCACCGTGGGGCTGGCGCTGGTGCTCTTGCTCGGGGAGCCCCCGGCGAGCTCCCATTTGTAGCTTCTACTGGACCTCATATCGGTAATGGAGGCCGACCACTTGACGGTCCCGCCGACGTTGACCGTCGGGTTCGCAGGTATGACGGCGCAGCTCGCCGCTGCGCCGACGCCCGGCCAAGCCACGAAAGACCCGAGGAGCATCAGGCCCGCGGGAATTCTCCAGTCTCGGTGCACCTTGGGGTGTCGATTGCTCATGAACCGGGCGCCGAGCACCCTGTTGAGCAAACCTTTGCTTCTTGGAACCATCTTGAGGATTTCCTCTTATCGAGCATCGCGGGGGACTCCGACTCGGCTCCATCCCGGTGCCGGTTCCTACTGCAGACCCGGTCACGGAGCGCACCCCAAATGGGATCTGGAGCGCACCTTTGCGTGTCCGTTTGGATCGGATATTCCGCTGCGGCTGGTTGGGATTCACGACCGGTCGCGGCCGCGCCTGGAAGGCGATACGGGCATAGAACGCCTTCGCATCAGCACATTAGGGGCATTCTAATGGACCAGTTTTGACTGACCTCACAGTGAGTGCCGTCGGCAAAACGTGTTATTTTCGAACAGCGACCCTCTTCACAGGACGACAATCTGAGTCCCTCAGGCGACGGAAGGTCGTGCCTGGAATCAGGTGGTTGTGGAGTTGTGTAGGACCAGCTGCCTATCCCCAGACGCGCGACTTCCTGAGTAGCCCTCCAGGGTCCGAGCGAGACGGTCCGAATCCCCACCTCGAGTACCAAGCAAACCGCTCCATTCGGCTCGTCCATTCGGCTCGCGATTTCCTATCCTTCCACTTGGGCTTAGACTTCGCGGCGGCCCTCTGACCAGCAAGCGCTGACCGGCCAGCGAGGCGCCATGTGACCTCGGCCGGAATCAGGCCGGTAGGGCCTTGCGCCCTGAGAGGGCTCCCCAGGACGCCATGGCAATTCGCGAAACCATTCGAATCAGACTGCTGGGCGAGCTGACGCTTCTTCGCGACGGGGCGGCCGTGCCCCTGGCGACGCGCAAGGCGGCCGCCCTGCTCGCCGTCT
>JBGSUY010000248.1:0-3964 GCA_041753195.1 Chromatiaceae bacterium | reverse complement strand
CTGCTCGCGGCATTGGACGCGTATCTGGACGCATCCGGCTCCGCCCTTCCGGGGCTGGGACCAGTGCTCAATCGGGTGCGCCGCGCCGCCGAGGGTCTCGCCACGCCCACGCTCACCGGTCCCGATGGGCAAAGGGCCCTGGCGACGCTGGCCAGACGCTACCTTGGTTATGGACGCTATCCAGAGGCCGCCATCGTCCTGCGGGAGGCCCTGGTATCCCGGCTCACGTCGGATCCGACGGCGACGGAGGTCAACTACCCCGGGTTCGATTCCAATGAGAGGGATGTCCTGGAGCGGGCGTGGAGCCAAGAGGACCCGGCGGCGCGCAGCATCTCGGACGTGCGCAACGATATCGAGCACGGCGGGTTCCGGGAGCAGCCGAATGAGGCAAAGCACCTGAAGAAGGCGCTGGAGAGGCTGATCGAGCAACACTTGGCGCAGGGATTCGATTGACCCCTGGGCGGCGATTGGTGGATCTGCATCCATGCGCTCTCGTGCCCTGCGTCTCGGACACATGCACATCGAGGTTTGCGATGGCTACTGAAACAACAACGTCAAACCGAGCGCCGATAAGGCAGGAAATAGCGCTGGAGCCGCATCGGTGTCGGCACCCACCTTGGACCTGACCTCGCCCGTGCAGGCCCTCGCCGCGCTGGATCGCGGGCTCGCCCGCTGGGGTGCCTCACCCGCCGACGAGTAGCTGCGCGACGCGTGCATCCAGCGATTCGAATTCACCTTCGAGCTGTGTTGGAAGATACTCAAGCGGCGCCTGCAACTGGACCTGCCCGACGCCCGGGTGGTCGACGGGATGGGCTGGCGAGCGCTGATTCGGGCCGGCGCGGAACAGGGTCTGATCGCCGACGTCGACGCCTGGTTCGTGTATCGGGAGAAGCGCAACATCACCTTCCACACCTAAAGCGCCGAGAAGGCCGCGGAGGTCGCTGCCGCCTTGCCCCAGTTTGCCCGCGATGCCCGATCGCTCTTGTAGAGCCTGAGCGCCCGAGGGGCCACCGATGCTTGATCTCTCCCCGCGGCAGATGGCTATCCTTCGCGCCGTTCTCGCGCGCCATGTGCCCGGCCGCGAGGTCCGCGCCTTCGGCTCGCGGGTGACCGGCCGTGTCTGGCGCTACTCTGATCTGGACCTGGTGGTGATGGGTGATGAGCCGCTGCCCGCGCCGGTGCGGGCGCACCTAGTGGCCGATCTCGACGACAGCGATCTGCCCTTTCGCGTGGACCTGATCGAGGCCCGGGATCTGCCCGCCTCCTGGGCCGCGGGCTTCGAGGGCCGCTCTGAGCCGATCTTCCACCCGACGGAGGCGGCGGAGCCCTAACGGCCGGCATCCGGCCCTGAGGTCAGGGACCGCAAGCTCGCCTCTCTCCGTCGCTTTGTCGCGGACCTGGCGGGCTATGGACGGCTCGGTGATACCGGACGCCGCCGGGAGCATGACGCCATCGAGCGCCTGCTCCAGCTCCTGTGCGAGTCGGCCGCGGACATCGGGCCGCAGTTCCTCAGGGCCCGCGGGACATGCATTCAGGCCACCCGCGGGTATGTTATGCTCATCCGCAACTCATGCCCCAGAGATATTTTCCAGCCGTGGCCACCCTAACCAAACGCGTCAACTTCGAGGCGACCCCTGAGCAAGAGGCCCGCCTCGATGCCCTGAGGGAGGCCATGCAGGCCCCAAGCCTCAAGGATGCGGTGCTGCGGGCGAGCTCCGTGATGCTGGTGCTGGCCCGTGAGCTTGCTGGAGGAAAGCACCTGTACCTGGGCGAACGGCGTGAGTCGTCCGAGCGCCTCGTGCTTCCCGAGCTCGAGCCGCTCTCCACCACCTGGCGCTGGCTGGTCTCCCGTCCCCACCCCTGGCGTCGACAGCTTTGGGTCAAGGGACGCAAGCTACTCGCGTCTCAGGTGTGGGCCGAGATGCGTGCCAACCAGTTGACCATGGAGCAGGCGGCCGAGGAGTTGGACCTGCCTTGCGAGGCGGTGGAGGAGATCCTGCGCTACTGCGAGGCGAATGCAGCGTTGATCGCCCTGGAGGCGGACGAGGAGCGGCGCAGGCTCCAGGACGCCGGGGTACCCCTTGCGCCTGCTGCTTGACGAGGACACTCAAGCCCGGCGGCTGGTGCTGCTCCTGTGTGGTGAAGGACACGACATCCTCACCCTGGGCGAGACGGGTCAGGCCGGCGCCTCGGATCCAGAGGTGATGCGCATCGCGGTGGCAACGCATCGAGTCTTGCTGACCCGCAACTGTACCGAATACCTGGCGCTCCATCGGGAGCGCCACGATCACTCCGGCATCCTCTGCGTATTCCAGGACGGGGACCCGAACAAGGCGATGAGCTGGCATGACATCGCGCGGGCACTGAAGAACCTGGAGACGGCGGCGGTACCGCTGCAAGGGCAATTCATGGCCCTGAATGCTTGGCTGTTTTGATCTTGTGCCCGGAAATGCCAATGGCCCGGTTTTCCGAGCTGTCCTTGGCTGGCTCGGCGACGAGACCTTGTCAATAGCGCAGTTCACGCTCGTGGGTTGAGCCATGATCTACGTCCTCAACACCCCGATCCTCACCGCCTACGGAGACTTTCGCTTCTCAGGCCCCATCGAGCCGGAGGAGGCCAGGCGGCGCATCGCCGGCGGCTTCACCTCCGCCATCGGTCATGAGGCGTCCGCGGCCTTCCTCTCCGCGGTCTTGGGCGTGTCAATCCCGGCCAATCGCGTGGCGGTGACCATGGCCCCGCGGGACCAGGCCCTGGTCCTGCGCCTGCGCGAGCGGCTGCCGGAGGGCAAGTTGCTCGGGGAGGCCGAGATGGCGTCACTGCCCTATGAGCTGGCGTGGTTAGAGCGTCTCGCCTGACGGCGATTCGCCCTGTCCCGCGGCGACTGCTTCTGCGACGCTGGAACAGCCACCCGTGGCACCTGGGTTCCGGCATTCCCGGCCGGAACGACGAGCTCCGAGGCGCTTGAATAGGGGGGCGCACCCTGGTCATCGGCGGCTAGGCGGGATGTCTCGCCCGCCATTGGCGTGCCTCCTCGGCGTCGAGTCGCTCCACCTCTGCTTCCCAACGGGCGACCTCCGCCTCGACCCGGGAGAGGGCCTCGGGGTCGGAGATGCCCTGCATCTGGTGGTGCTCCAGCCTGTGCCGCGCATGGGCGAGCAGGGCCCGGGCGCTCATGAAGTCGGGTAGGTCCTCGAAGCCTAATCGATGGTGCCAGGCGCGGCTCGCCTGGTTGGCGAGCAGGTAGCGGCTCTCCAGCGTGCGGAATCCCATCCCTTTCAGGGCCGCCAGGGCGCTGGCGGCCATGGCGGAGGCCAGGCCTTGGCGCAGCCGCGCCGGCACTACGAACAGCAGGTCCATGAGGGCTAGGTCCACGCCCAGCTCGATTACCAGAAGGGCACCTATCACGGGGGCGGACGATCCGGCGCCCTCTCGCACGAGCCGTGACGCCGCGAGTGGCGCCCCATGGCGGCCTGCGAGGAAGCTGGCGATGGTGGCGCTGGCGTCCTCGCGGATCTTCTCTTCAGGCCAGTCGCAGTATTCGACGCCGTCGCCGAAGGCGGTGACGTAGGCCTGGGTCAGGGCCTGCGCGTCGCCGGGCGTTACCGGTTCCACCTGGACGGTAAGGCGCTGGGCCTCGATGTCGCCTACCGGCCTCGCGCAGCGCATGAAGGCGCTGGTCGGGGAGATGTGGGCGCAGCCGTCCCAGTATTCGTATTTCCAGCCGAGCTCCCGCTCCAGGCGGTGGAACTCATCCGGTGTCATGGGGATCTGGCGGCTCTTCATCGTCGCGGGGGTCTCGGGCGAGGGCCAAGCCGGCCGTTTGGATCAGCGAAGCCTAACCCGACCGCGCTGGCAACGCCCGTAGAAGCGTCATTTCGGCGCGATCAAGGCAGGCGTAGGAGCGCCGCCCCCGGCGCGACCGAGCTAGGGGTAGGAGCGCCGCCCTCGGCGCGACGGGGCGTC
>JBGSUY010000247.1:0-2033 GCA_041753195.1 Chromatiaceae bacterium | reverse complement strand
CCGATCTTCCGCCTGCGCTGGCCGGACGGCGAGGAGCCGCTGTGGTATCCGGATTTGCTGCTGGCCGATCAGGTGGTCGGACCCGTGCTGGAGTTGGAGGGCGGAGCGATTGCCCTCTGGCGATTCCACCGCCGAGCCGCGCGCGATGAGGCCGGGCGGCGGTTCAGCTTCATCTTCCGAGCAACGCCGGGCACGGCAGAGCGCGTGAATGCGCGGATTGCGGCCGACCCCTGGGTGGCTCGCCTGCGGAAGCGGGGAATCTTGGCGGACCTGATCCTGGACGATCCGGACCAACCCACCCGCCCTAATGTCAGTGACACGTCCGATCCCAGCTGGCCGCCGGAGATGCAGACCGCCTGGCCACACTTCATCATGGGGGCCAGCAAATTGTGGCTCGAGCTCATCCGCGAGCTGGACAAAAAGGGAACCTGGCCTAAGGAGCCCTTGGCCCGCTACGCGGCAATCGAAAGGGCCCTGAATGAGCTGTGGCGCTCAGAAGGCGGGCATGCCCTACTGCATCATCTCAGCGCGGTGTTCGGTTTCCAGGAGCTTCTGGTGACCCGCCGGGAGCTGATGCGGTTTTGAGGGCACTCGCTCCTCGTTGCGCCTGGGCGTTCACGCCGCATCTGCTTCGGGTAAGGAGCTGCTGACACCCTCCCCCGGGCAGAGGGAGAGGGCGAAGTGGGGGTCGATGGGCTGTGCCGTGGGGCTGAGAGATTGTGAAGCAACCGTCGCGAGCAGCCTCGAGCGCAAGGAGCCGCGCAGTGAGCGACGAGACATATCAAGTGGATAGGCGAGGAGCGAACGAGCACGCGACGCCGCGATCGGGGCGCGCAGTAGGTTTGTTCACAATCTCTGAGTCCAGGGTAACCGCGGGGTTCGACCCCCCTCCTGACCTCCCCCCTGCCCGGGGGGAGGAATGGGCGGCGGGGCTCGCCCTGGCCTCTCGCCCCCTCGGCGCGGAAGGGGGAGTCCGGGGGCTGATCCGTCACCCAGTATCGAAGGGCCAACTCAATCCGCGCGAGCAGCGGGAAAAGTGACGCAGGGGGCAAAGACATTGGAACCGCCGGTGGACGTGCTCATGGCGACCACCTCGTACCCGCGCGACGCCACGGATTGGAAGGCGCGGTTCATCCATGAGCTCGTCGCCGCGCTGGATCGTTCTGGGCGCGTGCGTTTGTCCCTGTGGGGTCCTCCGGGTGACTTACCGGGTGGCGTGGTCATAGCGAATGCGGCCCAAGACTCCGACACGCTAGGCGAGATGGCGCGCCTTGGCGGCATCGCGCATCTGCTCAGGACCAATCCCCTCCGGGGGGTGCTAATGGCGCGCCGGATTCTCTCGCGCCTCAAGACTGCATGTGGGCGCAACCCAGCGCACCTCTACCATGTCAACTGGCTGCAGCTCGCGCTCGGGCTTCCGCACGATCGCCGGCCCGCTTATGTCAGTGTGCTCGGGAGCGACTTCGGTCTGCTGCGCGTGCCGGGCATGGCAGCTTTACTGCGGCGCGCCTTCGCGCGGCACCCGACCGTGCTCGCGCCCAATGCGGGGTGGATGGCTGCCAAGTTGGAACAGCGCTTCGGTGACCTCGCCCGGATCGAGCCGAATCCCTTCGGTGTGGCCCCGGAGTGGTTCGACCTGGTCCGAGAACCGCCAATGCCGCACGCGTGGCTCGTCGTCTCCCGGATCACCCACAAGAAGCTCGGTGACCTGCCCAGCTGGGGCGAAGGTCTCTTCGGCGCCAGGCGCAAACTCCAGCTCCTCGGACCGGCACAGGAGGACATCGCCTTGCCCGACTGGATCGAGCGCTGCGGCCCGACAGATCCCGACAGACTGCGCAACAAGTGGTTCCCACGCGCGACGGGCCTGCTCACCCTGAGCCGCCACGATGAGGGCCGGCCCCAGGTGCTGATCGAGGCGATGGCGGCTGGCTTGCCGGTGATCGCGACCCAGATCCCAGCCCATGGGGACCTGATTCGCCACGGCGAGACCGGCTGGCTGGTCGACAGCCGTGACGCGCTGCGCGAAGCGCTGC
>JBGSUY010000246.1:0-8914 GCA_041753195.1 Chromatiaceae bacterium | reverse complement strand
TCTGGCGGGGACGAGCTGTGCCAGGGCAACGACGCCGACGGACGCCGGCCCCGTCGCGCTGTAGGCGTACAGGAGGACCGCGACCCAGGTCCCATGCTCGACGCTCGTGAAGGCGAGGAAGGCGAGCTGCACCCGCCGCAGGGACGGGTTCCGGAAGACCTCAGCGGCCACCCGCAGCGTTGCCCGTGCCCGGCCCGCCAGGCCTCCCATGGCGGCGTCTGCCAGCCCGGGTTGCGGTGGTCTAGGGTCCTCGGTCATTTTGGTCTGGCGCGAAAGTCTGACGTTGGCTCACCGGTCTCCGCCCGCGGTCGTCAGCGGCCCACGGTTTCGAAGATCCGCGACCAGCGCACGTCGCCCATGGCCCTCGTATACTCGCCCGAGAAGCGCTGCGGGAGCGGATCCAGAGAGCGGCGCCCTACCCCGGGCTCGTGACGGCGCCCCAACCACATCTGAGATTGCTGTGAGGTGAAAGGCCACATGGCGGGAAACACCCAGGACCTCGCGATTCTGTTTGCAGATATCACAGGGAGTGTTCATCTTTACGAAACCCTCGGGGATTTGGGCGCCAAAGAGATTGTGAACCGGGTCATTCAGATTCTTCAAGAGGAGGTCATCCGCTTCAAAGGCACCCCCCTGAGAACACTTGGTGATGAGGTGATGGCCTGCTTCCGGGAGATCGGTCCCGCTTTCGAGGCATCTGAGGCCATGCATCAGCGCGTGGCCCTCATTGGGCCGCCGCGGACGGGGATGCCGCCTGTCGCTATCCACGTGGGAATTCACTGGGGGCAGGTCATCGATGATGGTGCCAATTTGTTTGGCGACGCCGTCAACGTCGCCGCGCGCATGAGGTCTTTGGCCAAGGCGGGCCAGACGCTCACGACCGGCCAAACCACGGATGCATTGGGTCCCTGGCCAGGCTTGAACACCCGACACATCACGCACACGATGGTAAAGGGACGCTATAAGCAACTGGATGTGCATGAAGTGGTCTGGCAAGTGGAGGGTCTCACCCAAGCCATCCAGGCGCCTCTCTCTCATTTATCTGGAGGGGAAATCGAATTGATCCTCAAGGCGGGTCAAACGGAAATGAGGTTAGGTTCGACGAAACCGGTGATTTCCATCGGCCGCGGCGAGCAAAACGATCTGGTGGTCCCACTGGACTGCGTCTCCCGGATCCATGCCCGCATTGAATTTCGGCGCGGAAAATTCATACTGGTCGATCAAAGCACCAACGGGACCTATGTGTTTTCACCGGCTCACAATGACGTCTACCTGCATCTGGATGAATTGTTTTTAGAGGGCTTCGGACTCATCGGCCTGGGCAGGCGGCCGGACCCGGACAGCGAAGAGAAGATCTACTTCGCCATTCGATCCAGCGGCGATAGGGCATAGGGGCCCTGTCCCCGCGGGACCCTGACGCCGTGAACGACGGACCGCTCTTCCTGATCGTCCCCCGCAGCGCGGGACCCCAACCGCCCATCGAGCTCACCGCGGGGACCTACATCCTGGGCCGTTCCCGAAACAGCGATATCCGCCTCGAGAATCCAGCGGTCAGCGGGTCGCACGCCCGATTGACGGTCACTCCGGAAGGGGTGGTGGTTGAAGACCTGGGAAGCACCAACGGCACTGCCATCAACGGAGAGAGCGTCGAAAAGCGAATCCTCCTGGCCGGCGACACCCTGAGCCTCGGTAACGAGGTATTCCGGCTGGAGGATGTCCGCCCCCCCGTCGCCTATACCGCTGCAAGCGAGCAAACGGTAATGGCCCGGGCCGCGCCGGTCGCCGAGGCAACCGGTGTGGCCGCACACGGCTTAAGGGTGAAAGGGACTCGCCGGCCGCTCCACAGGCGTCTGATCCCCCTGCTCGACGACTTGACGCACTACGACCGCGACGCGTTGCGGGGAGACCTGTCCGCGGGACTGACCGTGGCGGTACTACTCGTCCCCCAAGGGATGGCCTATGGCCTGTTAGCGGGCCTGCCCCCTATCGCGGGGCTCTATGCCGCCATTCTGCCGCCCCTGATCTACGCCCTCCTGGGGACGGCACGTCAGCTCTCGGTCGGTCCGGTGGCGCTGGACTCGCTGATTGTGGCCGCCGGCATCGGGGCCCTCGCCCAAACGGGTACGGCAGAGTACTGGGTCCTGGCCACCACGCTGGCGCTGATGGTCGGGGCGATCCAGCTAACCATGGGCCTACTGCGGGCCGGCTTTCTGGTGAATTTTCTCTCATCGCCCGTGATCACGGGCTTTACGGCTGCGGCCGCGCTCATCATCGGGGTGACTCAGCTCAAGCACATCCTCGGGATTCCCGTGCCCCAGGGTCTGGGGGTCGCGGAGACCCTGCTCCACCTGGCCGGGCACATCGGCGAGGCTCATCTGCTCACCCTAGGCATAGGGCTCGGGAGCCTCGTCTTCCTCCAAATCGCCAAGCGGTGGAAGAGCTTTCCGGCGCCGCTGGTGCTCGTGGCAGCGAGCACGGCCATCGTCTGGCAGGGCGGGCTTGCGGACGCGGGTGTGCGCATCGTGGGCAGCGTACCCGAGGGACTGCCGCCCATTGGCTGGCCGGCGACAAACCTAGCCGACGTCCAATCCCTCCTGCCGCTGGCAGTCACCCTCAGTCTTGTCGGCTTCATGCAGACCATCTCCGTCGGCAAGGCACTGGCGGCCATGGGGCACTACACCCTTCGCCCAGACCAGGAGCTAAGGGCGATAGGACTGGCGAACATGGGTGCGGGCCTGACGTCGGCCTACCCAGTCAGTGGCGGCCTCTCCCGCTCGGCGGTGAACGCGCGTGCCGGGGCCCGCACCGGGGTTGCCTCCATCGTCGCGGCTCTCGCAATGGCGCTGGCCTTGCTGTTCTTCACCCCGCTGTTCTACTACCTGCCCAGCGCGGCCCTGGGCGCCATCATCCTCATGGCGGTCAGTGGGCTGATCGACCGACGGGAGATCCGCCGCATCCTGCGCACCAAGCGCAGCGAGGGTCTGGTGCTCGGGACCACCGTCCTGGCGACGTTGCTGATCGGCATTCAGTCCGGCGTGCTCATCGGCGTGATCGCCTCCGTTCTGCTGTTCATCACGCTGAACACCCGCCCGCCGGCGGCAATCCTCGGCCGTCTGCCCGGCACGGAGATCTACCGCAACGTGCGCGACTTCCCACTGGCGGAGACCCACGAGGGGATCGTGGTGCTGCGTATCGACGCCTCCTTCTATTTCGCGAACGCCGAGTTCATCAAGGAAACGCTGCGAGCAATCCGCGAGGCCCAAGGCGACCGGCTGAAGGCCGTCGTCCTCGAGGCGGGAAGCATCAACGACCTGGACTCGACCGCCGATGCGGTGCTCCAGGAGGTGGCCGAGGAGTTCCTCGACCGCGGAATCCGGCTCTACATCGCCGACGTCAAGGGACCGGTCCGCGAAGTGATGAAGCGCTCGGGCCTCTATCGCAAGCTCGGGGCCAACCGGTTCTTCTACACCGTGGAGGCCGCGGTTCGGCGCGCGCTGTCCGAGGCCTGAGCGCTGCCCCAGCGGGAGGGCTCGCCCTGGGGACCACATCCACGCTGTTCGACGTAAGCGGCGCCGATCACAACCGGGCCGGCCAGGCCAAGAGCCAGCACGCCCATCGACCCGGCCGGAGCGCAGCCGTTGGCACTGCCATCCGTTACCACGTACTCTTTGAATCCTTAAGCGTTGCGGATTCCAGCTCATGGGGATCCAAGGGTGCGCAGCCTCAAGGCACGGAGCTCGCAAGGTGGACATAGAACGGCCGCAGTTTCCTCAGGTCGGGGGTTACAGGACCCAATCCATACTCGGTGAGGGTGGGATGGCAACCGTTTACCTGGCGGAGCAGGAGTCACTCTCTCGCTACGTGGCCCTAAAGATCATGAAACAGGCCCTGGTGGCCGACGCGGATTTTTGCAGGCGCTTCCTGAACGAGGGGCGTCTGATCGCCAAGCTCTCCCATCCGAATATCGTCACGGTCTACGACATTGGTGCCGTGGGCGGCATCCATTATCTGTCCATGACCTATCTGCCGGGCGGTACCCTGAGGGACAAGATCCATGAGGGACTGCCGCTCGAGCGCACCCTGCATGTCTTGAGGCGCCTGGCCGGTGCCCTCGGCTATGCCCACGCACGCGGCATCGTGCATCGGGACATCAAGCCAGGCAATGTCTTGTTCACCGACAATGGCGCCCCGGTCTTGACGGACTTCGGCATCGCCAAGACAGTCGGAAGCGAGACCAAGCTCACCTCTACCGGCATGATGTTCGGAAGCGTCGGGCACATGAGTCCTGAGCAGAGCCTGGGACTCGAGGTCGACAACCGCTCGGATCTCTACAGCCTCGGCGTCCTCTTGTGGCAGATGCTGACCGGCAGTTTGCCGTATTCCGCCCAGGATCCCTTTGCGTTGGCGCTCAAGCACGCCACGGACCCAATTCCCAGGCTTCCCGAGAACCTGCGCCGCCTCCAACCCGTCATCGACGGCCTGTTGGCCAAGAGGCCGGAGGATCGGCTGCCGTCCGCCGAGGCCTTGTTGCGGGTCCTTGATGAGATCGCGCAGGAGGACCTAGCGCCGGGGTCTTCTGAGTACACCGATGAGACGGTGGTTCTGCCGCGGGGCCCCGAGCGAACGCCAGATCGCCGGACTCTCCCGTCGGAGGTCGATGCTCAGCCGTCTCCCGCGCCAAAACGCCGCTTCAGTCTGGCGACCCTGTTCGCGGCTATCGCAGCCTTGGCGGCGATCGGTGGCTATGTCGGCTATCGCGGACTGGGTCCGCGCGACGCCGAGGTGCCGGCCGCGCCTCAGTCAGTCGCTGCGAGCCCAACCGGAGCGGCTCAGGGTCTTGATACCGCGGAAACCCCTGTCGGGAACCCTGAGCTGCAAGAGTCCAGTCTTCCCCCGGTGACAGTACCACAGGGGCAAGATGCGCCCGATGGAGCTCCGCCGTCTCCAAAGACCGAGGGGGCGGAGCTTACCCTTGGGGTGGACCCGCAAACCGATGGGCCACAGGCGATCGAGGCGTTGCTGCGCCGGGCCGAGGGCCAATGGAAGGCCGGTCGCTTGACCGAACCTCCGGAAGATAACGCCTTCGAGAGCTACAGCAGGATCCTCGACCTAGACCCCGAGCACAGGGAGGCCAAGCAACGCCTCGTGCAGATCGGCCGCATCAACGCCGCAAACAAGTTGTTCCTGTCCGCCGACGGCCTACTGCGCCAAGGGGCAATCGACGATGCACGGCGCATGATCGAGACGGGCCTGAAGATGAACCCCGACGACGAGCGTTTGTTGGGGCTCCAGAGGGCGCTCGATTACGCGCAATAACGCAGGCGTTGTAATGTTATTGTGAATGCCGGGCCCTCCATACTGGTGTTTGAGTGTCAAGGGCCGAATGTCGGTCGCGACAGGAGCCTGGCCGAATCGGCTGCGCTTCGAACAGACGCCACGGACGACCCGAAGGCCTAAACCGCCGATACCACCAACGAGAACGACCAAAGGAGCCAATACCGTGAAACGCAATCTCATCGCTTTATCCCTGGCCGCACTCTCCTGGTCCTTTCCTCTGAGCGCGCAAGATCAGGGCAACCTGTATCAGGCGACCGAAAACGCGAACGTCAGGGCGGCGCCGACCACGAACTCCCAGAAAATCGGCTACCTGAAGCAAGGCAAACGGGTCCGCGTAATCGGCAGCGCGGTGGGCGGAAACTGGCATCAGGTGAGGCTCGATAGCGGGCAGATGGGTTTCGTCTACGGCAAGTTGCTCGAGTCGAAGGAGGGTGTGGGCTCCTTGGCGCCGGATGCGCCCAGCATGAAGGGTGGCCCGACGGAGGCCCCGGAGGATGCCTTCGCCTATATCATCTGGCCGAATGAGGGTGAGGTGATACCGGGGGGCGACTTCGTCGTCTTGTTCGGACTGCACGGTATGGGCACCGCGCCGGCCGGCGTGGACAAACCCCACACCGGGCATCATCACCTGTTGATCGACACCGAGCTGCCGCCGCTGGATCAGCCGATACCGGCAACCGACAACTATGTCCATTTCGGCCGGGGCCAGACCGAGTATCACATCGTCCTGCCCCCGGGCCAACACACGCTGCAGTTGCTTCTGGGGGATGCCAACCACGTCCCCCACACACCGCCGGTCATGTCGGAGCGCATAACGGTCACCGTGCCCTAGCTAACACCCATGGCCACCGCGCCACCCCTGACCATGAAAGGCGGGCGCGCCATGACCGTTCCCCTCACCCCGACCGTCTCCCGGAGGGCGAGGGAGATTTGGAGCGACTGCGGCGCCACTTTCGCGGTAACCGTTGGGAACGGGGCCTCGGCAGGATCCGGGCACCGAACACGCCCGTTCGAACAATGTCGATCAGCCACGCGGACCGTTCCGGTTCGCCCAGGCTTCAAGGCAGCGAGCGGGCGACCCGGAAACCATGCAGATAGTAGCGGACGTCCTGGTCGTAGTGATTCCGTCGGGTGAGGCGCATGTAATCGGACTCCAGCTTCCAGCTGCCTCCGCGCAAAATGCGAGCGATGCAATCTCCGCGCAGCCACGCGGAACCGTCCACGGGTGCGCCTTTATAGGAGCTGTTCACACAGTCCATAGTCCACTCCCAGAGATTGCCGTGGACGTCGTAGAGTCCGAATGGATTGGGTGCGAAGGATCCGACCGGTGCGGCTGCCTTTCCACCCCAGGGGCCTCCACAGTCGCTGCAGTTCGCATTGCCGGTGCCGACGGCATCGCCCCACCAAAAGGCCGTCGTTCGCCCACCGCTGGCGGCATATTCCCACTCCGCCTCGGTCGGTAACCGGTAGCCCTTGCCAGTCTTCTTCGAGAGCCACGTCAGGTACTCCTGGGTGTCGTCCCAGCTCAGGTTGCTGGCCGGGAGGCGGCCGTCGCCAGCTGACGACGGGCTGAAGCGACATCCGCCCTCGCGGAGACAGGCGTCCCACTCACCGATCGTCACCTCATGGACACCGATCGCGAATGGCCGCGCGAAGCTGACCTCGTGTTTTGGGTTCTCGTTCGGGCGATGCAAATCGGAGCCCATCAGGTAAGGTCCCGCTGGTACCACGACCATTAGGGGGCAATCGTCGCAGTCCTGGAAGGTTCCCCCCGGCGGCGTCGCGCCCGTTCCGGACTCTGGCTCGGCTGGTTGGCCAGAACCGCCGGATTCACCGGCTTCCTCCGTGCCCCCGGGGATTTCGCCAAGATCCTTCGGGACTGGCGCGGTCCCCCCCGCCGACTCGCGGTCGGCCTCGCCCGTCAGAGTCTTGATGCGTAGCTCGGCGAGGCGGGCAAAGCGTCCGTTGGGATAGGCATCCAGGTAGGCCTGGAATTCAGAGGGGTCCTTGCTGTTCTTGATGGTTTCCCAGAACGCGATCTCCTCCCAGAAGGCCAAGTCGCCAGCCTTGTGGGGCGTGGCGGGAGGATCCGCATGGAGGGGGGCACCGTTGAAAGCCAAGACGCAGAGCATCAGCTTCAGGCACAGAAGTATCGGTTTGCTCGAACGAAATGGCACCTTAGGTTACCCTGGCTCCCGCTTACGCGTTGGCATCTCCCACCTCCCTTATGAGTAGGCGAGTCCGATCGAGGATCCTAACACTGCACGCCCCCGGCATACACCTTGCCAAGGCGCCCGTGAAAGGGTATGCGCCCCTGCCCTGCCAGTGCGGATCACCGCCCCGCGCTAGGGGCGGATTTCGTTGGACTCTACCCGAGGAGCAGCCATGAGACATGCCAAACTATCCCGCCGCGGTTTCTGGCCCCCGCTGGTCGGCTTGTGCCTGGGCCTCGCCGCGACCGGTGCGTTCGGGCAAAACCGCAGTACCGCGCCGGCCACGTGCGGTTGGTGCGAGGCGGACCCTGACGTGCCTTCTGTGATCGCGCGTTGGCGCCAGCTAGGCGCAATGCGCACTCCAACGCCCAAGGCCAGACGGCCCCTGCCGTGAGTTCCCCGGGACGTGAACCGCCGATCCCGAGGGCCGGAAGGTGAGTCGCCCGGGAGCGCGCCCCTCGATCAAGGCATGACTCGGCGAGCGCTTGGCGCTGGGGCATCCCCGACCGGGTGCCCCTGGGAATGGGTCAGGAGTCGATGGTGGCCAGCGGGACCTGGGCAAGCTCCTGGCCTTTCCGGTGGGACCGGACCCGCCCGGGGGCCTGAAGGAGGCATGGAAGGCACTCCTCCGTTCCGAACCCAGCGCTCTTACCGATCCTCCCGAGTGACTCCTTGCAGACCATGAAATACGCAGACCTGCGAGACTTCATCGCCCAGCTCGAGCAGCGCGGCGAGCTCAAGCGCGTTCGGGTCCAGGTGGACCCTCACCTGGAAGTCACCGAGATCTGCGATCGGACCCTCCGCCGGGGCGGCCCGGCCTTGCTGTTCGAGCGGCCCAAGGGGTCGGCGATCCCGCTGCTCGGCAACCTGTTCGGTACCCCCGAGCGGGTGGCCCTGGGGATGGGGGAGGAGTCGGTGGCGGCCCTGCGGGAGGTGGGCAAGCTGCTCGCCTTTCTGAAGGAGCCAGAACCGCCCAGGGGCATGAAGGAGGCCTGGGCGTCCCTTCCGGTCTTCAAGAAGGTGCTTGACATGGCTCCCAAGGTCCGGCGAAACCCGGTGTGCCAGGAGCAGGTATTCGAAGGGGACCAAGTCGACCTGGGGCGGCTACCCATCCAGCACTGCTGGCCGGGGGACGCGGGACGGCTCATCACCTGGGGGCTGGTCATCACCAAGGGGCCCGAGAAGCCGCGGCAGAATCTGGGCATCTATCGGATGCAGGTCCTGGGGCGCAACAGGGTCATCATGCGCTGGCTCGCCCACCGGGGCGGTGCACTCGACTTTCAGGACTTCCAACGGGCGAATCCGGGCCAGCCCTTCCCGGTGGCGGTGGCCCTGGGTGCCGATCCGGCGACCATCCTGGCGGC
>JBGSUY010000245.1:0-3989 GCA_041753195.1 Chromatiaceae bacterium | reverse complement strand
TTCGTGGCCAAGGACGATAACTTCGGGACCTTCGCGGCCGCGGTCGCCCGCACCGCCCTGGCCCCGGAGGCCAGGGACGCGGAGGCGCTTGCCCAGATGCCCCTGGCGGGGGACCCTGCGACCACGGTGAACGGTGCACGGGAGGCCCTGATCGCCAAGATCGGGGAGAACGTGCAGGTGCGGCGGCTGGTCCGATTCGACCAGGTGGAGGGCAGCCTTTACAGCTACCGCCACGGCGTGCGCATCGGGGTGGTGGTGGATCTCGTCGGCGGGAACGAGACCCTCGGGCGCGACATTGCCATGCACATCGCGGCCAGCAACCCCCTGTGCGTGAGCGCCGATCAGGTCCCTGCCGAGACCCTGGAGAAGGAGCGTGAGATCTTCCGCGCCCAGGCCCTGGACAGCGGCAAGCCTACCAACATTGTCGACAAGATGATCGAGGGGCGGGTGCGTAAGTTTCTGGAAGAGGTCACCCTGCTCGGCCAGGCCTTCGTGAAGGACCCGGAGATCACGGTCGAAAAGCTCCTGAAGCAGGCGGGCGCCGAGGTCCGGCGTTTCGCCCGCATCGAGGTGGGCGAGGGGATCGAAAAGCGCACAGAGAACTTCGCCGAGGAGGTGATGGCCCAGGTGCGGGGCGACTAGCGCCTCCCGGGCTCGGGAGGGTCAGCGACACCATGCCCGTCTCACCAGGCGATTCACCACATCCTCAGCGAGGTTCCAGGGCCATGACGACGTCCTTCTCCGCCCGTGATGGGTCTCTTTACCGTCGCATCCTGCTGAAGCTGAGCGGCGAAGCCCTCCAGGGCCCGAACGGTTCCGGGATCGACCCGGACACCCTGGAGCGATTTGCCGGCGACGTGCGTGACCTGGTGACCGCTGGCATTCAGGTGGCCCTGGTGATCGGCGGGGGCAACCTCTTGCGGGGTGCCGGCCTGGCGGCCCGGGGGATGGACCGGGTCACCGGCGACCTCATGGGGATGCTGGCCACGGTGATGAATGCGCTCGCCATGCAAGACGCCCTGGAGCGGCTGGGGGTGCCCGCGCGGGCCCTGTCCGCCCTGCGGATGGATCAGGTCTGTGAGGGCTATGCGCGGGATGTCGCGGTCCGCCACCTGGAGCAGGGCCGGGTGGCCATCCTCGCCGCCGGCACCGGCAATCCCTTCTTCACCACCGATTCCGCCGCCAGCCTGCGGGCCATCGAGATCGGCGCCGACCTGCTGATCAAGGCTACCAAGGTGAACGGGATCTACTCAGCGGACCCGCTGCGGGACCCCGGGGCGACCTTCTACCCCCGAATCAGCTACGATCAGGCCCTGCGGGAAGGGCTGCAGGTCATGGACGCCACGGCCATCGTGCTGTGTCGGGACCATGGCATGCCCCTGCGGGTGATGAACATCAACGAGCCCGGTGCCTTGCTGCGGCTGGTCCGCGGCGAGGACCTGGGCTCCCTGGTCGTGAGTGGTGACTGAAGATGATTGATGACGTCAAGAAGGACGCGGCGGAGCGCATGGGCAAGAGCGTCGAGGCCCTGACCCACGAGCTGGCAAAGATCCGCACCGGTCGCGCCCACCCCTCGCTGCTGGATCACATCACGGTCTCCTATTACGGCAGCGAGATGCCCATCCGGCAGGTGGCGAACGTGACCGCCGAGGATGCCCGGACCCTCGCCGTGACCCCCTGGGAGAGGGGGATGGTGCAGGCGGTGGAGAAGGCGATCATGCAATCGGATCTGGGGCTCAACCCCAACACCGCGGGGACCGTGATCCGGGTGCCCCTGCCGCCGCTGACCGAGGAGCGGCGCCGGGACCTGATCAAGGTCGCGCGTCAGGAGGCGGAGCAGGCCCGGGTCGCGGTGCGCAACATCCGGCGCGACGCCAACGGCGAGCTCAAGGAGTTGGTGAAGGAGAAGCTGATCTCCGAGGACGACGAGCGGCGCGGCCAGGAGCTGGTCCAGAAGCTCACGGACCAGTACGTCAAGGAGGTGGACACCGTGCTCGCGGAGAAGGAGCAGGATCTGATGTCCATCTGAGGGTGCTCGGGGCGATCCAGAGCCAGACCGTGGAAAAGGCGGCGCCGCAGCTCGATGGCAGCGACCAAAGCCCCCCCGTGCCCAGGCACGTGGCCATCATCATGGACGGGAACGGGCGCTGGGCACGCCAGCGCCACCGCGCCCGGACCTGGGGCCATCGGGAGGGGGTCAAGAGCGTCCGCGCCGTGGTGGAGGAGAGCGTGCGCCGGGGGGTCGGAACCCTCACCCTGTTCGCCTTTAGCAGCGAGAATTGGCGCCGGCCCCTGTCCGAGGTCAGCGTGCTCATGGACCTCTTCCTGAGCACATTGCGCGGCGAGATGCGGCGCCTTCAGGAAACTGGGGTGCGCCTGCGGGTCATCGGTGAGCGTTCGGCCTTCTCCGAGAAGCTCCAGCGCCGCATCGCCGACGCGGAGGACCTCACCGCCAATAACGACCGACTCTGCCTCCAGATCGCCGCCAATTATGGGGGGCGCTGGGACATCACCCAGGCCGCCCGGCGACTGGTCGCCGATGTACAGGCCGGGCGCCTGAGTCCGGCGTCCATCGACGAGGCCGTCCTGGCGGAGCGGCTCTCCTTCGCGGATCAGTCGGACGCGGATCTCTTCATTCGCACCGGGGGGGAGAAGCGGCTGAGCAACTTCATCCTCTGGCAGTCCGCCTACGCGGAGCTCTACTTCACCGATCTCCTTTGGCCCGAGTTCGATGCGGCGGCCTACGGTCTGGCCCTGGACGAATATGCGCGGCGCCAGCGTCGCTTCGGGTTGACGGGGGAGCAGGTCCAGGCCAAGGTCCTGGTGGATATCGATGAGGGGAGCTAGCACCTTGCGCCTCGGGAGCTCCCTGCGCCAGCGGGCCCTGACGGCATTCCTTCTCGGGCCCCTGGTCCTGGCCGGCGTGCTCTGGCTGCCCACCCCGGCATTCGCCGTCGGTCTGGGGCTCGTGACCCTCTGGGCTGCCTGGGAGTGGGGTCAGCTTGTGGGGCTCAGGCGCGGGGACCAACGGCTGGCCTATCTGGCGCTCGTGGGGATCCCGCTGCTCATGCTATGGCTTCTGCCGTGGCTGCGTCCCTGGGTCATCGGCGCGGGGGCCCTCTGGTGGGTCATCCAGACGGTCCGCCTCGCCCGGGTGCGGGAGGTCCCGCTCGAGTCTGGTATCCAGCCGGCGGACCTGGGGGCCGGGGTCCTAGTGCTCGGGGCCCCCTGGGCGGCCCTGGTGGAGCTCCATGGGGCCGCCCCAGAGGGCCCCGCCCTGGTCCTGTTCGTGTTGCTCCTGGTGTGGACCGCCGACTCCCTGGCCTACTTCGTGGGCCGGCGCTGGGGGCGCATCAAGCTTGCCCCGAGGCTCAGCCCCGGAAAGACGAGGGAGGGGGTCTACGGGGCCCTGGCGGGCGCCATTCTGTGCGGTCTCATGTATGGCTGGGCCCGCTCCCTCGGCCTTCCGGGGACCCTGGTGGCGGCCCTACTGTGTGGCGTGACGGTCCTGGCCTCGGTGGTGGGCGACCTTTATGAGAGCCTGTTGAAGCGCCGCCGCGGGGTCAAGGACTCCAGTCACCTGCTACCGGGGCACGGGGGCATGCTCGACCGGGTGGACAGCCTCACTGCGGCCGCCCCCGTCTTCGTGCTCGGTCTCGCACTGACGGGGGGGCTCCCATGATCGGCATCACGGTGCTCGGGTCCACGGGTTCCGTGGGGGTCAGCACCCTGGACGTGGTGGCCCGCCATCCCGAACGCTTCCGGGTGGTGTCCCTCACCGCCAACGGCAATGCGGAGCGTCTGGCCGAGCAGTGCCGCCGCTTCCGCCCCTCCTATGCTGCCATGGCGGACCGGCAGGCGGTCCTGCGCCTGAGGGATCTACTTGCGGGGATGCCCGATGGACCGGAGGTCCTCGGTGGGGTGGAGGGGCTGGAGCAGGTGGCCAGCCTCCCCGAGACCCAGTATGTGATGGCGGCCATCGTGGGCGC
>JBGSUY010000244.1:0-6221 GCA_041753195.1 Chromatiaceae bacterium | reverse complement strand
AGTTTATCCGTCACCTCCCCAACGAGAAACGACGGCGCGTTTGCGGTGACGGAACGTAACCTCGCGGCGGATCGAAAGCGCGTCTCGGCGCGAGAAATTTAGTCGTGCGATTGATCGGGGTCAACTAAATGGTGGCCCCCTATCCCCGGCTCCCTATCCCCATGGTGTTGAGGCTTCGCCTTAGCCCAGAGGAATAAGTCAAGACCCTCGTCTCGCTCGAGGTCTTCTGGCCCCCAGCCTCAAGCGCGAGGGCAAATGGCCACGCTCCAGCGTCGCCGCTGGAGCGGTCGTGTGGCGCACCCAGGCCGGAGCCCGGGACGAGCAGCGTAAGACATGGCGTACGGAGCACGGCGGGAGGCACGCGGCGCTCTGCGCTATCCCCAAGCGCGGCGAGACGCCGCGCATTGCACTGTCGGCCAGAGAAGGGCGGACGACCAGAGGCCAGGGACGATGCGGGACACCGCAAGCGGCGCCCTGAAATGCCAACGTCGGACTCAATGACCTGCGCCGCGGGCCTCGGTCGTTTCCGCGACGAAGTCCTCGATGAGCCCAACCACCAGATCCCCTCGGCTGTGGTGCAGGCCGTGGCCGGCCCCCGGGATCACCACCTGGCGCGCCCTGGGGGCCTCCAGGATCAGGCGGTCGGCATGATTCCAGGCGGGAACCAGGTCGTCCCCGTCGCCCGTGATGAGCAGGAGCGGGACCTGGATGCGAGAGTAGCCGGCCCGCTGCTCGGCGAGGAAGGGGCTCAGGCGGCGCACGTCTTCCGCGTTGGCCAGAAAGGTCCGCGGCCGCAGGCTGAGGTCCACCCCGGTGCGGGACCGATAGCCATCCGGGACCGGGTCCGGGGACAGGACCTCCGCAATCCCGCCGTCGATGGCAAGCGGGCCTAGTGCCCCGCCCAAGGTGTAGGCGAACAGCGACCCCAGTACTGGGACCCCCGCCAAGTCGTTGTACCAGGCCACGCCCCCCTCCCAGGGGTGGGTTCCGCCGGCGAGCAGCACCGCGCCCGCCGCCTCGCCAGGGTAGGCGAGCAGATAGGCGAGGACCAGAGAGCCGGCCCAGGAGTGCCCGACCAGAATCGGGCGCTCCAGGCCCAACCCCTCTGCCAGGCCGTGAGCGATGTGGGCCTGAGCCAATGGATTCGGCCAGGCATCGGCAGGACGCTCACTGTAGCCGTGACCCGGGCGGTCCAAGGCGATCACCCGGTACCTCGCGGCCAGGGGCCCGGCGATGCTGGCGTGGAAGTCCAGCAGGCTGGTGCTCGCGCCGTGGACCAGGATGAGAGGCCGGCCCTGCACCTGGTCGGTGTAGTGGATGCGCAGCCCGTCAACCTTGGCGAACCGCCCGATGGGTGGATTGGCCGACTCGGCTCGCCGCGCGGTGACCTGGGTGTAGGCCGCCGACCCGGCGAGCAGGGCAAACAGCAACACGCCAGACCAATGCATCGGACGCCTCCGGGCTCCTTTAACCCAACCTCGAGACCACGCATGCGACACCGCGCCTCAGAGGGACCCCTATGCGATCATAAGCCCGAAAGCGTCGAGTCCCTTGTGAGGGGGGATCTTCTAGGCACAACGACAATGGTGCTCGCGAGGCTTGAGCACCAGCGCATCGTCTGGGACCTGACAGCGCCCGGTTTGTCGGGATGAATCCGCTCTCTCGATCGAGGACCGACGGAGCGAATGAATCACGCGCCCGCTCTCACGTCGGCGCGCATCAAGCGCGGTAAACCCTCAAGTCCCTGCATGCTCCTCGATCCAGCGCAAGACCGCATCACAAACCGAGCCATAGTAGGGTGCCCAGCGCGGGATCTCGAAGGTTACGCGCCAGCGTCCGGGTCCGACTGGGTCTACGCGATGTCCCGTCTCGTCGAGCCGGCGACCCGCCACGTCCAGCCGTGCTAGGGCTCCCAACGGGTGATCTCGAAGGGGAGCCAGAGGCCGACCGGGGTCTGGATCCGACCGCGCATGCCGAGGCCGATCTGATGCGCCGGGCGACACTGGCGGGAGCTTCGATGATGCGGCCGACTTGGTGCACGGAATCAGTCCTTGGCGGGGTTCTCGAACACCATGAAATGCTGCGTGGGCAGGATGTCGAGGGTCTCGACCCAGCGCAGCCCGACGGCTTCGAGCTCGGTGATGGCCTGCGCCTGGGTCATCTTGTGCAGCGGTTTGATGGGAACCCGCGGATCCTCGCCGCGGTACTCGATCAGCACGACCCGTCCGCCCGGTCGCAGCGCACGGCGGATGCCCTGCATCATCTCGAGGGGATGGGCGAACTCATGGTAGGCATCGACGAGCAGCACGGCATCGAGACGATCCGACGGCAGCTTGGGATCATCCTCTGCGCCGAGGACCGGGGTCACGTTGGTGATCGCGCGTCGCTCGATGCGCTTGCGCAGGACCTCGAGCATCTCCGGTTGCACGTCGACCGCGTAGACTCGACCCTTCGGGACGGCCTCGGCGATGCGGAAGGTGAAGTACCCAGTGCCTGCGCCGATGTCGGCGACCTGGGCATCGAGCGCGAGCTCCATGCCATCCACCACCCGGTCGGGCCTCTCCTCGACGACACGGGTCCTTCGCTCCAGCCAGGCGGCGCCTTGGTGACCCATGATTTGGGAGATCTCGCGGCCGAAATAGGATTTTCCGATGCCGTCGCGGCTCGGTGCGTGGAACCTGTAGACTTCATCGGCAGACAGCGCGGACTCGGCCTGCGCGGGCACCGCTGCGAGCAAGCACAAACCGGCGAGGACGAGGATCGATTTCCGGCAGCTCATCAAGGCGATTTTCCGGGCATGTCGCGTGGGTACGGGCATCCGAGTGGGGATGCGAGGACCAAAGCGGGCATTGGCCTGCGAATCAACGCCCCCTCGCTTCCGGCCAGCGTAAGCGAATGATGCTGTCTGTGGAGCACTCCCTGCCGAAAGGACCAATCCAGGGGGGCGCGGAGCGTCCTTGCCCGCCAGTCAGCGTTTTGCCACGGAGTGCCCAGCGGCGCTTCTCGGAAGAACCCCGGACTCCCCCCCTTCGCATGAACCCGGCCCTTTTGCTCGGCGCCGTCACTGGCGCCATGACCAGCACTCTGGCCATGGATGTCGTCACCGAGGTGGCACACTCGGGCGTGCTGGCGCTGGGGTACGCCGGCACATACACATTTGGCCAATGTCCTGCTCACGTTCGCTAGTGCCCTGATGATGTGTCTACAGCCTTGTATCTGGCGGGGAGCGCCGCTTTGTGTCGGTTTCCATGCCTGGTCCCAGGCTTGCGGTGCAGACCGAAGTTTCCGGTGCGGTCCGATTGCGGCGGTTTCCTTCGACTGAAGGGCAGCTCATAGGATTCGAGGTCCAACAAGAAGCCTCAGGGTGTGAATTTCCAATTATCGCAAAGCTTGAAATCGCCCGTCCGAGAGGCAACCTCGGCGTCTACGAGAGGCTATTCGACTCCGGCGCGGCAAAGCCGCGCCCTCTAATTCCGGAGGAACGCACTGATGAGCGAAGATGTAACCACTTGGCCGGAGCTCGCGATCGCGCTGTACGACAAGCTCACAGGCCGCGGTGCTGAAATCACCTATGAGTTCAACAACCTGGAGATCTACGTCCCGGCAAAAGTGGAGGCTGATCCCAAGACCGCGAAATGGACCCTGAACGGGATCGTCAAGATACGCACGCGCGACCAGACCGCGGGTTAACCCATGGACACGAGCAGCCGGCCGCTCGAGATCGACAGCGACCTCCTGCTGACAAGCCCGGAAGGGGCGGAGATCCGTGTCAGGAGTAAGGGCAAGCGCCTCGACGTTGATCTGGATCCAAGGCTGCTCGGTTCGAAAACGCGGCGCGAGCTGCCCACTCGGTCGACGCGGGGCAAGCGGTTAGCGATGCTCCAAAGGCTCCTGCGACGTGGAGATCTTTCGCTCGCCGTGTCCGTCCGCGGGATTCTGATCGCGGATTTGGACGGGAAGGGCGAGGGGACTTGGAGCGCCAAGCTCCTGGGATTGGCCCCGATGCGACTTCATCTGAGAGGATTGTTGAGGGCACTGTGGGTGCGGCGAAGTTAGTGTGTGCGTGACGGGTTGCGCGTCCTGGCGAGACATCGCAACTGGAAGATGTCATCCCCCGATGATGCGGCCGTTCTCGCCCGAGATCAGGTGACCGGGTGGAGCGTCCACACGGGCGTACCCTCGGGGTCGGAGTCAACGGTAAAGACTGCGTCGGTCATCCAGCAACCGGCATAAGAGCCCTCCTCCTGACGGGAAACGAGCCACACGAACCGCGTCTTGGACCCGTCTTTGGCGGTAATCGTCACCTCCTGCCGCATGCGCGACTTGCCCAGGATCGTGGGGCCAATAGTCGCTTCGCGGTGATTGAGCATTACGTCGTAAGGCGGCGTCCGGATCATCTGTGCAAACCGCGACAGCGGGCCGGTAGTTTGGCGGTTCTGCGGAGAGGCAAATCGAAAGACCAGGGCGATGCCGGTATCCGCGGCATCGTTTGACCTCAATGCCTCGACCTGGATACGCACGACCTCCTTCGGGGAGAGGCTGGGCGAAGGCGCCGCCTGGGGTTCGAGGGCGGCTGCCGCGACCGCTTCAGTCGCCTGAAGACAGACCGCCAGCCCCAGTGCGAGAACAAGACCGGGATTCATGACCATGACCTCCTTGAGAGTTGCACACGAGAGATGGCACCGAATGCGCTAGGGATGATTGGGTCGTCGTCGGACGCGGTGAGGGGATGTCGCCTGCAACGGCGTATGGAAGTGAAGTGATGAAGACCACGATGTTCTTCGACGGCGGTTGCCCGCTCTGCAGCCGGGAAGTCGCACACTACCGCCGCCTCGATCGCGGCGGTCGAATTCTTTGGGTCGATATCACCGACCAGCCGGAGACGCTCTCGGAATACGGGATCGCCTATGGAACCGCCATGGAGCGGCTGCATGCCCTCGACGCGGACGGGCAGATCGTCTCTGGCGTGCCCGCCTTCGTTGCCATCTGGCGGCAGCTTCCGGGATATCGCCACCTCGCTCGCATTGTCGAGGGGCTGCGTTTGGTGCCGTTCCTGGACTGGCTCTATACGCGATTCGCCTCATGGCGGCTCAAGCGCCGGTGCAGGGACGGGGCCTGTGACCTGCCCCGGTGACTTGACCCAGCCCCGGGCGCGAATCGGGTCCAGCGTGCTTCAAACTCGGCTCCCGCTTTCATCCATGTTCAGTCGTCTAGGCGACTGAACGCGGTGGGTGTCACCATCCCCCGGTCCCCGCTTCCCCCTTGTAGGGGCCGACGATCTCATCGGTGACCCATCCTCCGTAGAAGGCGCCTGGTTGAGGGCGCACCCGTTCGCCCTCCACGGTGCAGGCGATACGTCCCGGGTAGAAACTGAGATACCCCGCAATCGCCGAGAACGCGGGGGTCGGGTTTTCGTAGGACCAGGCCACCCGCTCGATGACCGGTCCGACGCCGATGACGTCGAAGTAGGTTGCTTGCCCCTTCCACTCGCAGTAGCTGTGGCCGGCGGCGC
The DNA here is from genome assembly GCA_041753195.1 of Chromatiaceae bacterium. Taxonomy (GTDB): domain Bacteria; phylum Pseudomonadota; class Gammaproteobacteria; order Chromatiales; family Chromatiaceae; genus Thiodictyon. The sequence goes on along the minus strand of JBGSUY010000244.1, from coordinate 709 downwards.
GCCGCAACAGCTCCATCCGGACGTCGGCACGCGGCAGGTAGAAGGTCGGCGGACTCGCCGTCTCTAGCACCCGAATGGCATGGGTGGACTGCACCAGCACGACCTGCCCGATGCGCACCTCGACCCGGCGTGGATCCGCAACCGGGCGGGGCGGACGTGGATAATCCCACACGGATTCCTGGCCGGGGCCGGGCTCGATGGCAAAGGCGGGCCGCCGTTGTCCTCGATGCTCCCATGGCATGCTGTAGGTCTCCTCGAGCCGATGGAATCTGGGGACCTGGGTTGCCTCACCCGCCCACGGACTTGGCGTTTGCCGTGTGCGCTGGCTGCCTGGCCTCCGCCGCGCGGGTCTCACCCGCCAGGTGACCCAGGACGCGTCCGGCGGCGGCCTGTCCGCTCAAGTAGGCCCCTTCGATGCGGGCGCCCTGGCACCAGTCCCCGCACACCGCAAGCCCCAGGTCTGGCTCCCACAAGGCCCCGGCATCAAGCGGATTCTCGGCCAGGGAGTACAGCCATCGGTGCGCGGTCTGCCCTGTCACGTCAGTTGGGTCGATCCCGGTGTGAGTCGCCAGGGCCGATGTCAGTTCCGCAGCGATCGCTTCGGCAGGCGCATCGAGCCGCGCCCGCGCCCAATCCGGGGAGGCGTGGACGACCCAGGTGTTGCCCCGCCGGCCCGGTTTGCTGCTATTGCGGGCCGCCCAGGCGATCG
>JBGSUY010000243.1:0-1715 GCA_041753195.1 Chromatiaceae bacterium | reverse complement strand
TCGGCAACGCCAACCCGGTGGGGCGGGTGGTCCGCATCGGCGACCGGCGCTTCCGGGTCATCGGCCTTCTGGCCGGGGGCGGGGTTTCCCTGGGGGACAACCTGGCGGACCTGGCCCTGATCCCGGTGGCCTCCGCCCAGGCCCTGTTCGACAATCCCTCGCTCTTTCGCATCCTGGTCCAGGCCACCGCACGCGATGCCCTGGAGTCCGCGGCGGAGGATATCCGCACCATCATCCGCGCGCGCCATGAGGGGGAAGATGACGTGACCGTTATCACCCAGGACGCCATGCTCTCGACCTTCGACCGCATCCTGGGGGCACTCACCCTGGCGGTGGCGGGGATCGCCGCCATCAGCCTAACCGTGGCGGGGGTGCTGATCATGAATGTCATGCTGGTCGCGGTCTCCCAGCGCACCGCGGAGGTGGGCCTGCTCAAGGCCCTGGGGGCCCGGGAGTCCCAGGTGCTGGGGCTCTTTCTAACCGAGGCCCTGCTCCTGGCCGGGGCCGGAACCCTTGGGGGCATGGCGTTGGCCTACGGGGGGCTGTGGCTTGTCAACTCCCAGCTCGAGGCCTTCCAGCTGGTGGCCCCGGCCTGGGCCCCCCTCGCCGCCGCGGGGGTATCCCTGGGGGCCGGGCTCCTCTTCGGCATTCTGCCCGCCCGTCGCGCGGCACGCCTGAATCCGGTAGCGGCCTTGTCCGGCCGCTGACGGCGCCAAGATGCGCGTCTCCGACCTCGCCGCCTACACCCTGAACGCCATCCGCGCCCAGCGGGGGCGTAGCCTCTTGACCGTCACCGGAATCGCCATCGGGGTGGCGGCGGTGGTGCTGCTTACCGCCATCGGGGAGGGGATCCACCGTTTCGTCTTGGCCGAGTTCACCCAGTTCGGCACCAACCTGATCGCCATCAACCCCGGCAAGACCACCACCTTCGGCATGTCCGGGGCCATGATCTCGAACGTCCGCCCCCTGACCCTAGAGGATGCCGGCGCCCTGGAGCAGGTGCCGGACGTGTTGGCGGTGGTGCCCGTGGTCCAGGGGAACGCGGAGGTGAAATACGGCGAGCGCACGCGGCGCACCCTGGTCCTGGGGGCTGGTCCCCGGGTGCCGGAGATTTGGGGCATGCGTCCGGCCATCGGCCGCTTTCTGCCGGAGGACGCGGCGGCCGCCCGTTCCTTCGCGGTCCTGGGGTCCAAGCTCGGGAGGGAGCTCTTCGGCACCGCCTCACCGCTGGGGGCGCGGATCCGGATCGGTGGCGAGCCCTACCGGGTGATCGGGGTCATGGAGTCCAGAGGCCAGATGCTGGGGTTCGACCTGGACGACACCGTATTCCTCCCGGTGGAGCGGGCGCTGGCGCTCTTCAACCGGGAGGGCCTGATGGAAATCGACCTGCTTTACGACCGGGCGGCGGACAGCGCCGCCGTGGCGGAGCGGGTGCGAGAGCTGATGAAGCGCCGCCACGGTACCGGGGACTTTACCGTCACCACCCAGGACCAGATGCTGGACGTGCTGGGGTCCGTCCTCGATGTGCTCACCGCCGTGGTGGGGGCCCTGGGGGCCATCTCGCTCCTGGTCGGCGGGGTTGGGATCCTTACCATCATGACCATCGCGGTGCAGGAGCGGCGCCGGGAGGTGGGGCTACTGCGGGCGCTGGGGGCGGCCCGGGGCCAGATCCTCACGCTGTTCCTGCTGGAGGCGGTGCTGCTGGCCCTGCTGGG
>JBGSUY010000242.1:0-5486 GCA_041753195.1 Chromatiaceae bacterium | reverse complement strand
GTGGTGGTGGTGGTGGTGGTGGCGGTGGTGGTGGCGGTGGCGGAGGCAGCGGCGGCGGAGGGGACGGAGGGAGCGCCGACAGTGGTTTCGGCGGTGGCCTCGGTGGCCAGGGGGACTACGGTGCCGGCCAGACCTCTTCGTTTGGACCTGGCCCCGGCGCGGGAGCAACGCATTCCACGACCGGCACGCCCTTCGGATACGGGCCCACCTACGGTCCAGGCCCGGACCAAGGCCCTGGGCCGGGCACGGCGTCGGATCAGGACGGACGCACCGCCGCCCCGGTGGTGGACCGCTCCTTCAAGAGCCCGCCGCGTCCGTAACCACTGATCGCCCGCACAGGGACGTGCGGTGCAACCTGCATCAACGGATCAGCGGCGCCAGCATCGTCAGGTCTTGATGCCAACGCCGCGACGCAGCAGGCGCAGGCTGTAGGCGGTCAAGGCGAGGATAAAGAGCAGGATGATGGCGAAGGCGAGCGCCAGGGGGATGTCGCTCACCCCGTGGAGCCCGTAGCGGAACCCGTTGACCATGTATAGGACCGGATTGGCCAGTGAGATGCCCTGCCAGAGTGGGGGCAAGAGCTCGATGGAGTAGAAGACGCCGCCGAGATAGGTCAGGGGGGTCAGGACGAAGGTCGGGATGATGGAGATGTCGTCGAAGCTGTTGGCATAGACGGCGTTGATGAAGCCGCCGAGCGAGAACAGCACCGCGGTCATGACAAAGACTAGGAAGGTCACCGCCACGCTGTGGATCTCAATCGGCGTGAAGACCGCGGCCACCGCGAGCACCGCGCCGCCCACGGCCAACCCCCGGGCCACGCCGCCCGTGACATAGCCCGCCAGGATCACCCAGTTGGGGGCCGGCGAGACCAGGAGCTCCTCCACATAGCGGGAGAACTTGCCGCTGTAAAAGGAGGAGACGACATTGGAATAGGCATTGGTGATCACCGCCATCAGCACTAGACCGGGGACGATGAAGTCCAGGTAGGGAAGCCCGTCCATGGGGCCGATCCGGTCCCCGATGAGGCGTCCGAAGATGACGAAATAGAGGGTGGTCGTGATGACCGAAGGGAGTATGGTCTGGACCCAGATCCGGGTGAACCGCAGGACCTCCTTGGTCAGGATAGTCTGGAAGCTGACCCAATAGCGGCCCCAGGGCCGCCTACCCCCGCTCATGCCTCCTCCCCCCGGGGCTGATCGTGGCGCCGTCCGTCCACCATGTCGAGGAACAAACGCTCCAGCCGATTCTGCTTGTTGCGTAGGCTAATGACCTCGATCCCGTTGCGGGACAGGGCGTCGAAAAGCCCGTTGATGGTGTGCTCCCGATTCATCTCCACCTCCAGGGTGCAATCATCCAGGGCGTTTAGCACGAACCCTCCAAGCTCCGGTAGCTCGCTCACCCGGCCCTTCAGATTGAGCACGAAGGTCTCGGTGTGCAGCTTGCCAAGCAGCGCACCGATGCTGGAGCGCTCGGCGATCTCACCCTGATTGATGATGGCGATGTTACGGCAGAGGCTCTCCGCCTCCTCCAGATAGTGGGTCGTCAGGATGATGCTGGTGCCGGCGCCGTTCAGCTCTCGCAGGAACTGCCACATGGAGCGGCGGATCTCGATGTCCACCCCAGCGGTGGGCTCGTCCAGGATCAGGAGGCGCGGCTCGTGGACCAGGGCCCGGGCGATCATGGCCCGGCGCTTGAGACCACCGGAAAGCTTGCGCATCTCGGTGTCGCGCCGGTCCCACAGCTCCAGCTGGCGCAGATAACGCTCGGCCCGCACCCGGGCCTCCCGCCGCGGGATACCGTAGTAGCCCGCCTGGTTGATCAGAACCTCCGCCACCGGCAGGAAGAGGTTGAAGTTGAACTCTTGGGGGACCAGTCCGATGCAGGCCTTGACCCCCTCCGGGTCCAGGTCCAGGTCGTGACCGAAAACCCGCACCTGGCCCGCCGTCTTGTTCACCAGGGAGGCGACGATCCCGATCAGGGTCGACTTCCCCGCCCCGTTTGGACCCAGCAGGGCGAAGAAGTCACCCTCCTCCACCTGGAGACTGACGCCCTTGAGCGCCTGAAGGCCGCCCCTGTAGGTCTTGACGAGTGACTGGACGTCGAGGGCGCAGCTCATGTGACAGGGCTCGGGCCTTGGGGCATTCGGGATCGCGTAAGCTAAAGGCCGCCACCCTGGGTTGCAACCGCCGGGGTCCCATTGGGCTTCCCGATGTTATAGTGTTGCAATTGCGACTAACCTCAAACGCCGCCGCCGGATGACCGCCCCGATTACGACAGACCGCCCTGCCGCGTCCAGACGCGGCGCCTTGGTCCTGGTCGTGCTGCTGTATCTCGCGGCCCAGGCACTCTTTGCCGTCCACGAGGTGGGGCATCTGGTCCATGCCGAGGATGGGCCCTGCGAACTCTGTGCCCTTGGGGGTGCCCCCGCCCTCCCATCGGTTCCACCACCCTTGGCGGAGCGCGGCGCCCCCGTCATCCCCGAGACCGGGGATCTGCTCCCCCAACCGCCCTTCGCCCGGGTTCAACGCGTCCATCTACCCCGGGCCCCGCCCGCCTGACTCCGATCGGTCGATCCGTCCCCCCATCCAGCCGGATTGGCGGGGGCCCCCTTGTCCCGATTCGGAGTCGCTCCCTATGTCCAATCCACTCGCCCGCGGGGCGCTGTGCGCTGCCCTGCTCGCCCCTACCGCGGCCTTTGCCGCCAGCGATGCGGAGATCGCCGAGCTGCGATCCATGCTGAACCAGATGAAGAGCCAGTACGAGCGGCGCATCGCCGACCTCGAGTCACGCCTGGAGCGTGCGGAGCGCGCCGCCCCCCAACCGTCTACAGCCGGCCGGCCACCCGCCGAGTCCCAGCCCATGTCCGCCCCGGTGGTCCACTCGGCCCCGCCGGCACCCAGGCCAGGGGGCTTCGGAGCCCTGACCTCGGGCAACGCCTTCAACCCCCAGATCTCGGTGATCCTGGACGGCAACTATTACCAGGACGGGATCGATGGCGAGGGGGCGACCCTGGTGGGCGAGGCGTACCTGCCCGGGCGCTCGGTGCATCTGCATGAAGTCGACGCGGCGTCCGGGCATGACCACGGGGCAGAGGACGGGCACGCCCACGGCATGATGCAGAACGGTTTCAACTTTCGTTCGGCCGAGATCGCCTTCTCCGCCACCGTGGACCCCTATTTCGACGCTTTCTCCTATCTGGCCGTCGACGGCGACGGGAACCTGGATCTGGAGGAGGCCTATTTCCGCACCCGCTCGCTGCCCTACGGACTCAAGCTCAAGGGAGGCAAGTTCCTGAGCGATTTCGGATATGTCAACCGACAGCACCCCCACCAGTGGGACTTCGTGGACCAGAACCTGCCCTATCTGAACCTACTCGGTGACCATGGACTCCAGGACACGGGGCTGCAGATCACCTGGCTCCCCGAGCTCCCTGTCTATACCCTGCTGGGCGTCGAGGCCCTTCAGGGTAACCAGGAGGTCTTCGGCACCACCCTCGGGGAGACCGAGCAGGTGGAGCTCAATCTGGGAGACACCGACGACGGGCCGCGACTCTGGACCGCCTTCGCCAAGGTCGCGCCAGACCTGGGTCCCAAGCATGCGCTCCAGCTCGGGGTCTCCTATGCCCATGCCACCCAGCACCAGGCGGTCCTGACCCACACCCACTCCGACGAGGGCGATGAGTACGCGCATGAGCACGAGGAAGATCCGGAGGTGCTCGTCCACGAGACTGGACTCGCCGGAGACGCCGATCTCTGGGGGATCGACCTGGTCTACAAGTACGACGGCGATGGCGCTCACGGCCACCGGGACTTCAGGCTCCAGACCGAATACTTGCGCTCCATCAGGGACCTGGATGTCCACTCCAGCGCCCATCCGGAGCTGATCGGCAGCGCCTGGAAGGCTACCACCGATGGACTCTATGCCCAGGCGGTCTATGGCTTCGCCCCCAAGTGGAGCGCTGGGCTGCGCTACGACATCCTGGGGATCACCAACGACCTCGACACGCCGGTCGGCGAGGACTTCGGGTCCTCCGACCGCTGGACCTTAGACGTCACCTGGAACCTCTCCGAGTTCTCCCGCCTGCGCGCCCAGTATGCCCACAGCGACATCCTGGTGAGCGAGACCGAGCGCGAACGCTTCGACGCCTTCTATCTCCAGTTCCTCATGAGCCTGGGTGCCCATGGGGCCCACCCCTTCTGACCGGAGTACCAAGCATGACCGACACCAGCGCCTATGCAGCGCAGGGGACCTGCGGACCATTAAGCCGAAGGGCCCACCCGCACGCCAGGACCCGACAGGACGCGCCACGACTCGGGGTCATCGGGATCTGGGCCCTAGCCTGTTGCATCGCCATCACCGCACTCCCGGCCGTCGCCTTGGATATCGTGTCGACGGCCCCGAGCATGGGAGCCCTGGCCCGGGCGGTGGCCGGCGATCGGGCAAAGGTGAAGGTCCTGGCCGCACCGGACCGGGACCTCCATCGTCTCCAGGCCAAGCCCAGCATGATGCGGGACCTGCGGGGCGCGGAGTTGGTGGTGGCCCTGGGGGCCGAGCTGGAATCGGGCTGGCTTCCCGCGGCCATCTCCAATGCCGCCAACCCCAAGGTCCTGCCCGGCCAGCCCGGCTATTTCGAGGCCGCTGCCCAGGTGACCCTGCTGGATGCGGGCGGGTCGGCGGACCGCTCCCGGGGCGACGTCCACCCGGTGGGCAATCCCCACCTGAACCTGGACCCGGTACGCATGGCCCAGGTGGCCCAGGCGCTCGCGGAGCGGCTTGCCCTGATCGATCCCCCAGGGGCCGGCGACTATCGGCGTCGAGCCCGGACCTTCGCCGAGCAGGTGGACCAACGCATGCCCGGTTGGTCCCGCCGACTCGCGGGGGCCCCCGGGGTCGTGCTCTACCATCGGGATGCCATTTATCTGCTTGAGCGATTTGGGGTCCCGCTCCTGGGGACCATCGAGCCCGTCCCGGGTGTCCCCCCGACCGGCCGGCAATTGAGTGACCTGGCCGCGGGGCTCAAAGGACGCCGTGGGGTCATCCTCTATGCCCCGTACCAGTCCCCCCAGGCGCCCCAGGTCCTTTCACGGGAGCTCGCCTGGCCGGCCAAGCAGTTGCCCCTAGAGCCCCCAGCGGACGCCGATGGGCCGGGGTATTTGAGCCACATCGACCGCTGGGTAGATGCCCTGGCGCTAGGGTCTTGAGCGTCTCCTCTCCCCTCCTGGAGGTGGCGGATCTGCGGGCCGGCTATCGCACCCCCGTGTTTGGCCCCCTGAGCCTCGCCATCCACCCGGGGGAGGTTGTGGGGCTCTGGGGTGCCAACGGCACCGGCAAGTCCACCCTGCTCCGAGCCATCGCCCAGGGGGCCCGCGTCTTCGGTGGCGCGATCCGGCGCGCCCCTGGGCTCAGCCTCGCCTACCAGGAGCAACAGCCGGTACGGCTCCCCCTGATGCCGCTCACGGGCCGCGACCTATTGCGCGCCGCCGGGG
>JBGSUY010000241.1:0-1987 GCA_041753195.1 Chromatiaceae bacterium | reverse complement strand
AGGAGGCCCGGCTGCGCCTCCTCGCGGACCTGCGTGGCGACGGGCTGGACCCGAGCACCTGGGGCGGTCGCCTCTACCTGGCCCTCTCCGGGTCCGACGCCCTCGCCTTGGCGTCACCCAAGCTCCTCGACCCTGGGCGCGCCCAGGCGGAGGACCTGGCGCTCGAGGCCTGGCTCCAGCTCAGCGCCGGGGAACTGAAGGAGGGGCTGGGTCGGGTGGCTCTGGAGGGGTTGCTCTTGACTCCCTCCCTTCTAAGCCCAGGACCCTCAACCGAGGCGATGGGGTGGGAGCCCACCCGCGCCCAACCTGGGGCCCGCCAGATCGCGGTCGACCGCCTGAGCGCCCTGGCGCGGGTTGCTCCAACCGCCGAGGGTTGGCGGATCGGTGTGCGCGACCTGTGGCTGGCGCTGGAGGGGAGCGAGCTGGAGGGGCTCGATCTGGATCTCCGGCTGTCGGCGGGCGGGCGTGTCGATGGGCTCATGTTGGCGGCCGACACCGTCGACCTTGCCCTGGCCGCCCCGCTGATGCGTCTCTACCCTGGGCCCTTGCCCGAGGCCGCCCAGGGCCTCGACGACCTGGGACCAGAGGGCCACCTGAAGCGCATCGGCTTCGCCCTGGAGCGCCCGGTGGGCACCCCACCCCGCTGGCGTCTGGCGGCGGTTGGCAACGGGTTGGGGATTCGCCAATCGGGCAGGGTCCCCGGTGTCGAGGGGCTGTGCCTGCGCCTAGGCGCGGATCAGGACGGTGGGGACCTGCGCCTGAGGTCCGAATGGCTCCAGGTGGACCTGGCGCCCCTGTTCCATCGGCCCATCTATCTCGACCGCTTCAGCGGCCTCCTGGGTTGGACCCTGGGTCCCGCTGGCGCCCTGCATCTGTCCGGCCGCAATCTGGTCCTGGAGAGCCCTGACCTGGCGGGGCGGGTGCGCTTCGACCTCGACCTGCCTGCCCGGCGCAGCGGGTCCGAAGAGGGTTCTGAGCAAAGTCCCTTCCTAGACCTCCGGGCGAGCTTCCACGACGGTGACGGCGCCCGGGCGCGGATCTACCTGCCGGTGGGGATGATGAAGCCGAAGCTGGTGAGCTGGCTGGAGCGGGCCCTGGTGGGTGGACGGGTCCCCCAGGCGGACCTGGTCCTCCGGGGACCCCTGCGGGCGTTTCCCTTTCGCGAGCACCAGGGACGCTTCGAGTTGCTCCTGGAGATCGAGGACGGGGGCCTGAATTACCTGGAGGCTTGGCCCCCCATCGAGGGGGCGATCGGGGTGCTGCACTTCCTCAACCAGGGGATGGAGGTCCGCATCGAGTCGGCGCGGATCCTCGACAGTGCGATCACGGCCGGGCGTGCCGCCATTCCGGACCTATGGAGTGCGCGCCGCCTGAGCATCCATGGGGAGGCGGAGGGACCCCTGAGCGATGGGCTCCGCATCCTGGGCGAGACGCCCTTGGCCGCGCGCCTGGGCCCCCTTGCCCAGAGCCTGGAGGTGGCTGGTGACTCCCACCTGACCCTGGACCTGGCGGTGCCCCTGAAGCCAGGGGAGCCCCTGGGTCTCGACGGCCGTCTCACCTGGCCGGGGCCCGCCCAGGTCGCGCTCAAGGGGACGCCCCTGACCCTGACGGATCTGGAGGGTGGCCTGCGGTTTACGAAAGACGCACTGACCTCGGAATCCATTGGAGCCCGACTCTGGGGACGACCCCTCACCCTCGAAATCGCGACCCGTAACGCCGGCGACCCGGACCGCGCAGTAATCGATTTCGCGGCCCACGCCCGGATCCCCCTGTCGGATCTGGCGGCGCACCTGCCGTCACCCCTATGGTCCATCGCCGAGGGCGAGGCGGATTGGGACCTGGGGTTGGAGCTGCGCAACGCCGACCTCAAGCTGGCCGGTTTACCGGTGCGCTGGCGGTTGCGGTCCGATCTGCGCGGCCTCGCCCTGGACCTGCCCTTGCCCCTTGGCAAGACCACCGCCCAGGCGCGCCCGCTGAACCTGGCGGG
>JBGSUY010000240.1:0-1782 GCA_041753195.1 Chromatiaceae bacterium | reverse complement strand
CCTGGCGGTACGCATCGATGGGGAGCGGCTGCGAGCCGCCGCTCGCAAACCCCTGGAGAGCCTGGAGGCCTACGACTGCTGGCTGCGCGGCATCGCCCAGCTCCGCCAGGGGACACCGGAGAGCCTGGTGGAGGCGCGCCCCCTGTTCCAGCGCGCCCTGACCCTGGATCCCGGGTTCGCCCGCGCCTACACGGGCCTGTCACTCACCCATTTCAACGAGTGGAGCTGCGTGGCCTGGGAGCGCTGGGACGAGAACGAGCGCCAGGCCTACAGCTACGCGGAGCAGGGCACCCGGATGGACGATGGCGACCACATGACCCACTTCGTCCTCGGGCGCATCCTGCTCTACCGGCGCGACTTCGAGCGGGCGCAGCGGCACCTGGCCAGGGCCGAGTCCCTGAACCCCAACGATGCGGACATGCTGGTCCAGCTCACCCTCTCGGACGCCTGCCTGGGGGACGCGGAGCGGGGCATTGCCCGGGTGCCGCTGGCCCTGCGGCTCAACCCCTTTCACGACGACTGGTATTTCGCCTTCGCCGCCGGGGCCTACCTGCTTGCCCGTCGGTTGGACGACGCCATCGGCTTCGCCCTGCGCGCCCCCCACACGGCCACCGATATGCACGCCTGCCTGGCCTGCGCCTATGCCCTCCAAGGGGAGGATCGGGAGGCCGAGCGTCACCGCGACGCCTTCCTGGACCTCTTCCAGCGCCGCATCACCTTTGGGCGCACCCCGGAGCCGGACGAGCCGGTGCGCTGGCTGATGCACGTGAACCCGATCCGCCGCCCCGAGGACCGGGAGCTCCTGCGCGACGGTTTCGTCCGGGCGGGATTCACCGTGCCGCCGAATCTCTGAAACGGGAGGGGCGGCGACCCCGGGCGCCCGCTGGACCGCCGGCCCCTGCCCCCTAAGCGACGGCTCAGAAACAATCTGACCATCGCCGGTGCCCTGGGACCGCGGGCGTCCCGCCCGCTGGCCCGTCGGAGCCCCACAATGCCAGGATCAGGGTGCACCGATCGTTATTGACCATTCCCTAAGCCACGCCTGGCTCGCGCTCCATGGAGACCAGAGGCGGCGAGCCCTGGGCCTGGATCAGGCCCAATGGCCTGAAGCCGTGGCGGCGGTAGAGGGCCACATTCGCTGGGCTGGTCGCCTCCAGATAGGCGGGCAGACCTTCCCGGTCACAGACCTTGGATACCTGCGACAGGAGCGCCGAGCCGTAGCCCCGGCCCTGATAGGCCGGCTCGACCCCGATCAGAGGCAGATACCAATGAGCCTCCTTCGGATGGGCCTCGGCCATGCGCCCAAGGAGCTCAAGGACCGCCGCCTGGCGCTCGGCCGAGACACCCTGCCCTATTGCCTCGGCCAGGGCATCCTCATCCGGCTCCTGACCCGGGGCCAGCCAGACGGCGGCCCCAGCGAACCCGTCGACCTGAAAGGCGGTGCCGGCTTCCAGGGCGGGCTCGGCGAAGGCGCCCACCAGCCTCGGAAAGTGGTCGAGGTACTGCCCGGGCTCCGGAAACAGCCAGCGGGCCACGGGATCATCCGCGAAGGCGGCAATCAGGGTGCCGACGCAGCGGCGCTGCGCACCCGCCGCGACTGGGACTATCGCTCGTTCGTTCATGGGGCATGCTCCAGATCTGTCTGCGTCAGGCCGCTCAGGCGGCCTGGGCCTGGTGGTGCTCGGTCCGCCGGACCAGGGTCCGGGTAGCGGGGCTCGACGGCTTGAGGTCAATCCGCTCCGCCGTCAGGGCCTGTGCCAGGGCCCGCTGACCGTCCCGCAG
>JBGSUY010000239.1:0-9164 GCA_041753195.1 Chromatiaceae bacterium | reverse complement strand
CTCGGCCAGGGCCAGCGCGGCCTGGTCCTGGATGCTGCGGCGCAGGGCCTCGACCAGGTTCTCGGGTGCGTCGACCCGGCCGTAGTGGGTGAGGTACATGGCTTCCGGCCTCAGGGCCATGAGCCGGTCGAGGCTGGCCAGCCAGGCCTCCGGGTCGAAGGCCACCGGGGTGGTGGGGGCGAAGATCCAGGGGCTCCCCGCGACGTCGAACTCCCGGTAGGAGATGCCGAAGGTGTCCCCGGTGAAGCAGCCGAGCGTCTGTGGATCGTAGACGCAGCCGTGGTGGTTGGCGTGGCCCGGGGTGTCGAGAAAGGTCAGGATGCGGCCGGCGAGATCGATCTCTAGGCCGTCGGAGGCCAGGGTGATCCGCTCCTCGGGGACTGGCGTCAGGCCGCCGAAGTCCCGGGCGAATCCTTCCTCCCCATATACCGCCGTTGCCCCGGCGATGAGGCGTGCGGGGTCGATCAGGTGGGGCGCCCCTTTCGGGTGGACCTCCAGCCGGGCCCGCGGGCAAGCGGCCATCAGGTCCCCGGAGCCGCCCCCGTGGTCCAGGTGGACATGGGTTGGGATCACGTAGTCCACGTGGTCGGGGCGGAGCCCGAGGTCGGCGATCACCGCGAGCAGAGTGGGGACGGTCCGCGCTGTCCCCGTGTCCACGAAGGCCAGGCGGTCACCCGCGCGCACCAGGTAGCAGGCGGCGAGTCCGGGCCGGTAGAGGCCCGTCTCGATGCAGTAGGTGTCCTCGGCGATCTCGAGGTAGCTGGGGGCTGTCATGATGGGTTCTCGCTCGTCATGGGGGCGGCGCTGTCGTCAAGGATGGGGGAGGCCCGCAGGCGAGTCCAGAGGGTTTCTGGGGGCCCTTTGCCCCCGATCCGCTCAATGCCCGCATCGATCGGTTAAATAGCACAATTTCACTGTTTGCTGATGTAAGTCAATTGTTCTTGCCTTTGGAATTGATTTTTCGCATTCTCCACGCCGAGCAAGCTGTACCCGCCTCGTCGGTCTGCAAATGCAGCCGCGATTCGTCGCGTCCCCCCGGTTAACCTGGGGGCCTCCGCGGAGGAGTCATTCATCGGGAAGTGGTCCTCGCCCTCGGGCAGGGGTCGGTGCTACGCCCGCGATCGCACCTCGCCGGGGGTCATCGGGTCGGGGCCTGATACAGCTCCGTGTGCCAATTGTTGCCAACGCCCTGGGCGTGGGGGCCCGAAGATGCCAGTGCACACCAAACAGCAATGCGAGGCGCGGCGCTACACCCTGTGCCCCAACCGCTCCCTCGACTGGCGGACCACCAAGGGGGTCTTCCTCGGATTCGCGGGCTGCATGGGCCTGTTCAGCGCCTACTGGATCGCCCAAGGGGCCTGGCTGGTACTGCCCTTCTTCGGATTGGAGCTGCTGGTACTCGGGTTGGGGCTCTATCTGAGTGCCTGGGCATCGAGCCGCCGCGAGGTCATCGAGATCGACGGGGCTGAGCTGCGGGTGCTGCGCGGGGGTCGCCGACTGGAGGAGGCGGTGTGCCTGCCCCGCTACTGGACGCGGGTGGTGCTGAGCACCGACCCCGCTGGCTGGTATGCCAGCCGCCTGTGGCTGGTCTCCCATGGTCGGCGGGTTCAGGTGGGCGCGGCCCTGGTGGAGCAGGAGCGCCTGGAGCTCGCCGCGGAGCTGACCCGCCAGCTGGGGTTGAATCCACCGATCTTCCATCGCCGGTGCGAGCCGGTGGTCACCGGGGCGGCTACACCCGCCCCCCAAGTACAACGAGAGGGGACATGGTCGTAAGCACCCAAAGAATCAGCGCCGCTGGAGTCGTCCGCGCGAGCCTACTCGCCCTCGGGGCCGCCCTGGGGGCCGGGACCGCCCGCGCCGAGCTGGGCTTCAACTTCCCGGAGCCCGCGGCCGGCGTGGCCCAGGAGATTTACAACATCCACATGCTCACCACCACCATCGCCACGGTGCTGTTGGTGGTGATCTTCGGCTTTGTGATCTACTCCCTGATCCACCACCGCAAGAGCCGCGGCTATGTGGCGGACCAGAACTTCCACCAGAGCTGGTTCGGTCACTGGTCCTGGGTGATAGTCCCCGTCCTGGTGCTGGGCGTGGACCTCACCATTGCCCACTCCGCCCAGAAGACCCTGGAGAAGGTCTGGGAGGTGCCCAAGGGCGAGGACATGCTGGACGTCAAGGTGGTCGGCCACCAATGGTGGTGGGAGTACGAGTACCTGGACCACTCGGTGGAGATCGATGGCAAGCCGCAGGTGGTGCGTATCGAGAGCCGCGCCACCACGCCGGAGCAGGCAGGTGAGCACTATCTGCGGGACGTGGACAACCCCCTGGTGCTGCCGGTCGGGCAGAAGGTGCGCTTCCTGCACACCTCGGCGGACGTGAACCACGCCTTCTGGGTGCCTGAGCTGGCGGTGAAGAAGGACGCCATCCCCGGCTATGTGACGGAGACCTGGGTGGACCTCAACCGGGAGGGGACCTTCCGGGGTCAATGCGCCGAGCTCTGCGGGACCTGGCACTCGCGCATGCCCATCGTGGTGGAGTCCGTCTCCGAGGAGAAGTTCGACTCCTGGATGGAGGGGCAGAAGCAGACCATGTTGGCCGCCGCCGCCGAAGCCTCCATGGACAAGACCTGGTCCATAGAGGAGCTGATGGATAAGGGCCAGTCCGCCTACAACACCAAGTGCGGGGCCTGCCATCAGATCAACGGCAAGGGCCTGCCGCCCGCCTTCCCGGCGCTCGCGGGCAGCAAGATTGCCACCGGGCCCATTGCTGGACACATGGATATCGTGCTGAACGGCAAGCCGGGCACGGCCATGGTCGCCTGGAACACCCTGAGCGACCTGGAGCTGGCCGCCATCATCACCTACGAGCGCAACGCATGGGGCAATGACACCGGGGACCTGGTGCAGCCCCGGGACATCAAGGCCGCCCGCTCGGTGGCGGTGAAGTAGGCGCCCGGATCGCTCCACACCAAGCCGCCCCAACGAACACCCGTCACGACAGGTAGACAGCCATGACAACCACGACCCTGGATCACCCCCACGAGCACGCCCACGAGCACGAGCACCACGGCCCGACCAAGGGCCTGAAGCGCTGGTTGTTCTCCACCAATCACAAGGACATCGGGACCATGTACCTGGTGTTCGCGCTGATCATGCTGTTCGCCGGCGGGGCGAGCGCCATGCTGATCCGCATGGAGCTCTTCATGCCGGGGCTCCAGCTCCTGGAGCCGGACCTTTACAACAACCTGGTCACCAATCACGCCCTGCTGATGATCTTCGGGGCCGTGATGCCGGCCGCCGCGGGTCTGGCCAACTGGATGATCCCGCTCATGATCGGCGCGCCCGACATGGCCCTGCCGCGCATGAACAATCTGAGCTTCTGGATTCTGCCGGCGGCGGCGACCATGCTCATCCTGTCCTTCGTGGTGCCCTTCTTCCCCGGAGGCGGGACCCAGATCAACACCGGTTGGACCCTGTATCCGCCTCTGTCGCTGCAGGTCGGGATGTCGATGGACTTCCTGATCTTCGGCATTCACCTGCTGGGCATCTCCTCGGTGCTGGCATCGATCAACATCATCGTCACTATCTTCAACATGCGCGCCCCGGGCATGCGGATGCTGGAGATGCCGATCTTCGTGTGGACCTGGCTGGTCACCGCCTTCCTGCTGATCCTGGTGGTCCCGGTGCTGGCGGGTGGCGTGACCATGCTGCTCTTCGACCGCCACTTTGGCACCAGCTTCTTCAATGCCGCGGGCGGCGGCGACCCGGTGCTCTTCCAGCATCTCTTCTGGTTCTTCGGACACCCGGAGGTCTACATCCTGATCCTCCCGTCCTTCGGGGTCCTGGCCGCCATCATCCCGACCTTCTCCCGCAAGCCGCTGTTCGGCTACAACTCGTTGGTCGGGGCCATGATCGCCATCATGGTGATCGGCATGGTGGTGTGGGCCCATCACCAGTACACCATCGGCATGTCACTCGGCGCCGTTAGCTACTTCATGATCGGCACCATCATCATCTCGATCCCCGTCGGGCTCATGGTCTTCAACTACATGGCGACCATGTGGAAGGGGTCCATGACCTTCGAGACCCCGATGCTGTTCGCCGTGGCCATCCTGCTCATGTTCTCCTTCGGCGGACTGACCGGCATCATGCTGGCGGTGGTGCCGGCGGATATGCAGTACCACGACTCAATGTTCGTGGTGGCCCACTTCCACTATGTGCTGCTGCCGGGCGCGGTCTTCGGCCTCTTCGCCGGAGTCTTCTACTGGCTGCCCAAGTGGACCGGCCACATGTACAACGAGCGGCTGGCCAAGATCTTCTTCTGGGTCAACGTCATCAGCTTCAACGTCACCTTCTTCCCCCAGCACTTCATCGGGCTGGCCGGGATGCCGCGACGCATCGCCGACTACAACGTGATGTTCACCGAGTTCAACGTAGTCTCCAGCCTGGCGGCCTTCGTCTTCGGCCTGAGTCACCTGCTGCTCCTCTACATCGTCATCGACACGGTGCGCCGGGGTAAGAAGGCGGAGGCCCGGGTCTGGGAGGGCGCCAAGGGGCTGGAGTGGGAGCTGCCCTCGCCGCCCCCCTTCCATAGCTGGACCACCCCGCCCAACGTGGCCGCGTTCGCCAGGTAAGGGTCAAGGACACTGCCGGGCCCAGGCCCGGCCCCGAAAACGAACGAGGGTCCTTGCCCATGCAAACTGAAACACTCAACGCCGAGCGGCGTCGCAGGAACATCCGCGCCGCATGGCTCCTGGCGGCCTTCGCCCTGTTCATCGCGGTTAGCTCGGTGCCCTTCTGGAAGGGGCTATTTCAAATGGCCATGGGAACGGGCCAGTGACTGGCTCTACGGCCACCGAGCGCGGGAAGCGACGGACCCTGATGCTGGTGGGTGCTCTGGCCGTCGGCATGTTCGGCTTCGGGTTCGCCCTGGTGCCCCTGTACAGCCTGTTGTGCGAGGTGACGGGTACCCAGTCGCTGGAGGAACGGGCGAAGATCGCCGCCCAGGTTCCGCGGTCCGCCGGGCCGGTGGACGAGTCCCGTTGGGTGACGGTGAAGCTGGACACGACCATCCAGCCGGACCTGCCTTGGCGGATCACCCCCATGGAGCGCAAGGTGCGGGTGCGCCCAGGCGAGACGCGGCGGGTGGACTTCATCGCCGAGAATCGCTCCGGTGCGGCCATCACTGGCCAGGCCCTGCCGAGTATCGCGCCTTTCCAGGCGGGTGCCTTCTTCAGCAAGCTGGAGTGCTTTTGCTTCACCCGTCAGACGTTGGAGGGGAATGAAACTCGGACCATGCCCCTCTTATTCACCGTATCGCCAGACCTGCCAGGGGAGATCGGCTCCTTGACCCTCTCCTACAACGTCATGCGGGTGCCCGAGTCCCAACCCTTGGCCGCTAATCCATAAGGCCCCCCCAGGGGCTAACCAATCACACATCGAGAGAGAGGATACCCATTCCATGAGCAGTGTCGCCCACGGACAAAAGGACTACTACATTCCAGAGCCCAGCCCCTGGCCGATTACGGCCATGATCTCGGTGTTGACTATGTTGGCCGGCACGGCGCTCGCCATGAACGGTGTCGCCTTCGGCGGATGGATGATCGCCGGCGGCCTGGTGCTGCTGGCGGTGATGTTCTATGGCTGGTTCGGTGATGTGGTCCGCGAGAGCATGGCGGACCGCTATAACGCCCAGGTGGACCGCTCGTTCCGTCAGGGCATGCTCTGGTTTATCGCCTCAGAGGTGTTCTTTTTCCTGAGCTTTTTCGGCGCGCTCTGGTATATCCGCAACGTCGCCCTGCTGTGGTTGGGGGGCGGCGGCTATCTGGGGGAGACCCATGGGGTCCTTTGGAGTCAGTTCGACGCGGTCTGGCCCTCCGCCGGTCCGGAGCAATTGGGCGGTACTTTCCATGCCATGGGCCCCTGGGGGATACCCGCACTCAACACCTTGATCCTGCTAACCTCGGGCGCCACCGTGACCTGGGCTCACTGGGGGTTAAAGCAGGGTAACAACACCACCCTGGTGCGCGGGCTGGCGGCCACCATTGGGCTGGGATTCCTGTTCGTGATCCTCCAGGCCTGGGAGTACAGCCACGCCTACCATGAGCTCAACCTGACCCTGGGCTCCGGGGTCTACGGCTCGACCTTCTACATGCTGACCGGATTCCACGGTTTCCACGTCACCATGGGCGCGGTGATGCTGACGGTGATCCTGGTGCGCGCCGCCAAGAAGCACTTCACGCCCCACAACCACTTCGCCTTCGAGGCAGTGGCCTGGTACTGGCACTTCGTGGACGTGGTGTGGCTCGGGCTCTTCGTCTTCGTCTACTGGCTCTGAGCCGGACTCGACCGCCATCTGGCCGACCCGCTTGGCGGATGCGCCAAGCGGGTCGGTGATTTCGTGCTAGTGGCGGGGGCTGGAATCGGGGTTGGGATCAGACCCCGTGGGGCTCGATCAGCCCAAAGACGTAGCCCAGGATGAGTAGACCAAACAAGGTCAGGGAGAGGACGATGCGGACGGTCAGGGCCCGCACCACCCGGTTCTTGTCGGTCTCCCCGTCGTCCTTGGCGAGATAGTACATGCCTTGCGCGAGCGAGAAGACGATGAAGCCGAGCACCACCAGCACGGGCAACTTGAACATCAGATCCATAGCGGTCTCCGAGTTGGATTGAGAAGGGTTGCCATGTGCGCCGCTTACCGCATTTCAGCGCAGCATCGACAGGACTATAGCAGCACCGTGGGGATTGGCGACCGGGTCTTTCGCTTTCGATGGGTGCCGACACTGATGTTGGCCCTGCCCATCCCATTGTTCGTCGCCCTGGGTCTGTGGCAGATGGACCGGGCGGAGCAGAAGCGTGAGCTGGCGCAGGCCCTGGCCGAGCGCGCCGAGCTGCCCAGGGTTCGAATCCAGGGGATGATCGAGGACCCGCAGGCCCTGCGCTACGGCCCTATCGAGGCCGCGGGGTCCTATGTCGCCGAGGGCCAGTTCCTGGTGGAGGGCCGGCGTGAGGGCGGAAAGACGGGTTTCCACGTGATCACGCCCCTGCGGCTCGCGGATTCCGGTGCCCTGCTGCTGGTGAACCGCGGCTGGATCCCGGCGAACGCCCAAGGTGAGCCTACTGCCGCCCCGATCCCCGAGGGCACCCTGACCCTCAGGGGGGAGGCGGAGGTCCCCTCGGCACCCGCCATTGTGCTCGATGGGGGTGGGGAGGCGGCCAAGGGGTGGGGCGGGCGCTGGCCCTATCTGACCCTCGAGCTGTTCGCCGCCACCGTGGACGCGCCGGTGCAACCGGTGATGATGTTGCTTGACCCAGCGGCCGAGCATGGATTTGTGCGCCACTGGATCCGTCCCGTGCCGAAGGTCTGGATGCACCAGGGATACGCCGTTCAGTGGTTCGGTTTCGCGGTGATCGCCTTTGTCCTTTATGTGCGCCTGAGCTTCGAGCGGGCTCCCCGGGGGCGATCGGCGGGGTCCCTCCAATGACGGGGCCTGGGGGTGGTGATCAGACGGTCGGGGAGGGGCGCCCGGGGCGGCGCAGCCTGTGGCCCCTGTGGGTCATGCTCGTGGTCTTCGCCGCGCCGGTGGTGGCGGCCTGGTTCTATTTCTTCTTTCCCGAGTATCTCCCGGAGACCCGCAGCAACCGGGGCGAAATCCTCAACCCCGCGGTGGAGCTGCCCGAGGGTCTTGGGCTGACCACCCCGGCGGGTGATCACTTCGACCCGGCCTCCCTCGAGGGAGCCTGGACCCTGGCCTACCTGGCCGACGGGGTCTGCGACCAGGCCTGCGTCGATCACCTGATGCAGATGCGCCAGATCCGCCTGGGTCTGGGCGAGGGCCGGAAGCTGGTGGAGCGCCTGCTGCTGGTCGGCGACCCGAGCAAGCCCCTGGATCAGGCCCTGCTGAACGATGCCTTCGCGGGAATGGGGGTTGCCCAGATCGATGGGGGTGAGCTTACCACCCTGCTGGGCGCCCTCGGGTCGGGCCCGGAGGGGCTCGGCCGCGTCTACCTCCTGGACCCCCAGGGACGGCTCGCGATGCGCTATGCGGCGGACGCCCCGCCGAAGGACATCCTCAAAGACCTGGAGCGCCTGCTCAAGGGCTCCAAGAACTGGATCAAAGGTGCGAATTATGGCCACAACTAACCTCGGCCTCGCCAAGGCCCGGACCCTGGCGCAGGCCCTGACCCCCGCGGTCCCCCTGGGTCTGGCCTGGCGCCGCTACTACGATCTCACCAAGCCCAAGGTGGTGTTCCTGATCCTGTTCACGGCCCTGGTGGGCATGCTGCTCTCCACGCCCGGCCTAGTGGCGCTGCCCACCTTGATCTTCGGCCTGGCGGGCATCGGACTCGCCGCGGCCGCCGGCGCCGCCATCAATCATGTGGTGGACCAGCGCATCGACGCCATCATGGAGCGGACCCGCAACCGCCCCCTTCCCACAGGCGACCTGGATGCCCCCAATGCGCTGGCCTTCGCCCTGGGGCTCCTGGCCCTTTCGATGCTGATCCTGGTGTCCCTGGTCAATCCGCTGACGGCGGTCCTCACCTTCTTCGCCTTCGTGGGCTATGGGGTGATCTACACGGTCTTCCTGAAGCGCAGCACGCCCCAGAACATCGTCTGGGGCGGACTGGCCGGGGCCCTGCCGCCCCTCCTCGGCTGGACCGCGGTGACCAACGCGGTGAGCCTGGAGCCCTTGGTCCTGGTCCTACTGATCTTCGTCTGGACGCCACCCCACTTCTGGGCCCTGGCCATCAAGCGCCGGGAGGAGTATGCCCGCGCCGGCATCCCCATGCTGCCCGTGACCCACGGGGTGGCCTTCACCAAGCTGCAGGTCCTGATCTATACCCTGCTGCTCCTCGTGGTGTCGCTGATGCCCTTCAAGATGCACACCAGCGGCTATCTCTACCTGGCCGGGGCCCTCTGGTTGGGGACCACCTTTATCTATCACGCCTGGCGGCTGTACCGCGAGGAGGGTGACGGCCACGCCATGCGCACCTTCGGGTACTCCATCGTCTATCTGAACCTCTTGTTCGTCTTTCTGCTCGCGGACCACTATCTGGCGCCGCTCATTGAGCTGCTCGGGCTCGAGGGCTGATCGGTGCGGCGGTTGAGGCGACAGCAGGCTCACCGCCCCCCCTTGGGTTGGCCGGCCTCGGGGGCCGGGCGGG
>JBGSUY010000238.1:0-3134 GCA_041753195.1 Chromatiaceae bacterium | reverse complement strand
TGGCCGCGGTGACGGCCCTGGTCCCCCTGGGGGTGGACGCCAGGCAGGCCCTGGCCGGGGCGGTGAACCTGCACCTGTTCCTGCTCGGGACCACCCTGATCCTGGGTGCCCTGGCCCTGCTGTTGCCGAGGCCAGCCGAGGCCGCGGCAGGGGCGGTCCGCAGGCCCTCCTAGCCCCGATAGGTGATGCCCTGATCCGCGAGCCAGCGCCGGAAGCGCTCGATCTTGGTGTCCAGGGAGCAGGTGGGTGGGAGCGAGTCCAGATAACGCCCATAGGCGATCTGAAGCCGGGTATGCTCCTCCTCTCCAAGCTCGGCCCAGTCGCGGTCCCTGGTGCCCGCGATTTGCTCGTCGGCGGGGTCGGATCGACTCATAGGTTGCCTTGCCTTGTGGGATGCCAGACTCGCCGTTAGTTTAAGGCGATGAACCCGGCGGCGGATGCACCGACTCAACCCCGAAACGACCGAGAGAGGAATCCATCCATGAGCGAAGACCGGTTACTGAAGCGGGAGCCCGTCTTCAAGGGGCGGGTGATCGAAGTCGCCGTGGAGACCGTGGAGCTGCCCAACGGGCGCCCGGTGGAGCTGGAGGTCATCCACCATCCCGGCGGTGCGGCGACCGTGGTCCTGGATGAGCAGGAGCGCGTCTGCCTGTTGCGCCAGTTCCGCCACGCGGGGGGCGGCTGGCTGTGGGAGCTTCCGGCGGGGAAGATCGACCCGGGCGAGGAGCCCCTTGCCACGGCGAGGCGCGAGCTGGAGGAAGAGGCGGGGGTGCGGGCCGCTGACTGGCAGGACCTGGGTCGGATGCACAGCTCGCCGGGCGTCTTCACCGAGGTCATCCACCTGTGGCTGGCCCGGGCGCTCGAGTCCTTGGCCCATGACCACGGGGAGGACGAGCTGATTGAGATCCACTGGCTGCCACTCAACCAGGCCTTGGACTGGTGCGGCGACGGCACCATCACCGACGCCAAGACCCTGGTGGGCCTCTACCGCGCCAGCGCGCTCCTGACGGGCGCCCTGGAGCTGATCGCGGAGGACCCGGGCTGCTGACGGGTCGCGCCTGACGCCCGAGGTGCGGATGGCGCCGAGGCCCGTCTGATCCCCGAGAACCACCGGACGTATCCCGCCATCGAGGACCCCGATCCATGCATTTTCAGTGTCTGACCCATGTCCCCTTCGAGGGGCCTGCCGGGATCGCGGACTGGGCCCAGTCCCGGGGGCACGAGCTCGACGTCACCCCGTTGTACGCCGGTGTCGGTCCCCCGGATATCGCGACCTACGATTGGCTGGTGGTCATGGGCGGTCCCATGGGGGTGGCGGACGAGGCCGTTTACCCCTGGCTGGTGGTCGAAAAGCAGGCCATCCGGGACGCCATCGGGGCCGGCAAGACGGTGGTCGGGGTCTGTCTGGGGGCCCAGTTGATCGCGGAGGTCCTGGGCGGGCGGGTCTACCGCAATGCCCACCCGGAGATCGGCTGGATGCCCGTCGAGCTCACACCAGAGGGACTTGAGTCCGCCTTGTTCGGCTTCCTGCCCCCGTCCTTTCAGGTCTTCCACTGGCACGGGGATACCTTCGACCTGCCAACGGGCGCCGTCCATCTGGCCCGCAGCGAGGCCTGCGGCCACCAGGCATTCCTCTACGATGCCCGGGTGCTGGGGCTTCAGTTCCACCTGGAGTCCACGCCCCCGAGCGTAGCGGACATCGTGGCCCACTGCGCGGATGAGATCCGGCCTGGCCCCTTTGTCCAGAGCGCCGAACGCATGCTGGCGGCGAGTCCCGAGGATTACGGCCTGATCAACGGGGCGCTCTTCGGCATCCTGGACCGCCTGGCCGATGCTTGATCACGCAATGGGGAACGACACCCAAGTTCGCTGCGCCTGGTGCGGGGCCGACCCGCTCTATCGCGCCTACCACGATCAGGAGTGGGGGGTTCCCAGCCGGGACGAGACTCACCTGTTCGAGATGCTGACCCTGGAGGGGGCCCAGGCGGGCCTCTCCTGGCTCACGGTCCTGCGCAAGCGCGAGGGCTATCGGCGGGCCTTCGCGGGCTTCGACCCTGAGCGGATCGCCCGATTCGATGACGCCGACGTGGCTCGACTCCTGGCCGACCCGGGGATCATCCGCAACCGGCTCAAGGTGGAGTCGACCGTGGCCAACGCCGGGACGCTGCTCGCGCTGCGTGAGGGAGGTCAGACCCTCTCGGGGCTCTTGTGGGGATTCGTCGACGGCAGCCCCCGCCAGAATGCCTGGAGCAACCTGTCCCAGGTGCCCTCCAGCACCCCCGAGTCGGATCGTATGAGCCGCGAGCTCAAGCGCCTGGGCTTCAAGTTCGTCGGCACCACCATCTGCTACGCCCTGATGCAGGCGGTGGGCCTGGTCAACGACCACACCCTGGACTGCTTCAGGCACCGGGAGCTCGGCGGGACCTGAGACGGCGGTTCGGCTCAAGGGGCCGGCGGCTGGACCCTGCCCGGCCGTCACGAAGCGAAGACCGATCGCGGCGCCGGCATTGTGTCGAGCTCGGAGATCCACCATAGTCTCGGCACCCGGGCGGCTTAGGGGACTCTAACCAAGGCGCTGCCGCCGCTCGCGTAACTCCGCGGACGCGCGTCCGCGCTCGGTGCAGCGATAGCCGATTTCCTATGCAAAGCCGAGATCAGGCGTCCGGGAGGCCTTCCCAAGATGGCGGAGCGGGGTTGGGTGCCCACGGGGAAGCACCCGAAACCGGGGACCGCTTCAGCCAGGCGGTGTTGGACGCTCTCCCGGCGCAGGTGGCCGTGCTGGATCGCCAGGGGCGGATCGTCGCCGTCAACCAGGCTTGGCGGCGCTTCGCCGCGGAGAACGGAGGTCCTCCCGAGCTGCAGGCCGGGCTGGGGCTGGACTACCTGGCAGCGTGCAGGGATGTGACGGGGGAGGATGCCGAAGAGGCCCAGGCCGTCGCGGAGGGCGTCGCCTCCGTGCTTGGGCGTAGGGCCGAAGCCTTTTCCCTCGAGTATCCCTGCCACGCCCCGGATCGGGAGCGCTGGTTTTCGGTCAATGTCACCCCCCTGGGGGAGGCCATGGAGGGCGCCGTCGTGGTCCACTTCGACGTGTCCGCCCGCAAGCACGCGGAGAACCAGGCGCGGCAGGCCCGGGA
>JBGSUY010000237.1:0-6957 GCA_041753195.1 Chromatiaceae bacterium | reverse complement strand
CCCAGGGGCTCGACGCGCAGCCAAAGACCTGGGGTGAGCTCCCGCGGGATCTGCATGGCCTGCCAGAGACGCGCCGCCTCGCCACGCCAGCGTTGCAGGCGGGGCCCGAGGGCGGCCATCGCCTCCCCCAGGCTGGACTCGATGCGCTCCTCGAAGACCCGCCCCACCAGGGGCGAGACGTCGATGTCCGCGACCGTGATCTCGCAGCGGTCCAGGAAGCGGGTGGGCAGGACCCGGAAGCGCGGGTACAGGGACCAGTCCGGTCCCCAGTCGAGTCTCCCCAGAAGCCCGATGAGTGCCTGGCGGGGCGGCTCGTCCACACCGCACCCGGTGGACAGCCCGAGGCTACCGATCAGCCGCTTACGGGCCTGGAGCTGGTAACGCACATGGGCCTGGGCCTGCAACACCTCGCCCTGCATGGCGACCTGCAGGGGCCCGCGCCAGGCCCGGTAGCGGGTGTCGATCCCGTGCCAGTCACGCCATCCCGGCCAATGACCCGTCTGAGCAGGCAGCGTGGCCTCAGCGGCCTGAAATAGCGGGCCAAGATCCAGCTCCAGGGGGATCTGAACGACCGAGACCGGGGCGGCGCCCGCCCCCTCGGCACGCGCTGCGTCGCCGCAGGACAGCAGGAGACCTGCCCCAAGGAGCAGCCAGCACGGCCTTCCGACCATTGGGATCAACCCCATGCTCAAGCCCTCGTCGGGCAACTGCCGTGGATTGATGATCCTGGCACGCACCACACCGAGCAGGCCCACAAGGGGCCCAAGGCCCCCGATTACAGGGCCCGCGCCAGAACGACCGCGTCCTCCCGCCCGTTGCGCGCCGGGTAATAGCCGCGGCGCTCGCCGATCTCGCAGAAACCCTCGGAGGCGTAGAGGGCGCGGGCGGGCTGGTTCGAGACCCGCACCTCCAGGAAGGCGGTGTCCGCCCCCTTGTTCCGGGCCAGGGCCAGCAAGCGCCGCAGCAGGCGCCTTCCCAGGCCCATCCCCTGCCAGTGGGGGTGGACGCAGAGGTTGAGCACGTGACACTCGCCGGCGCCGATGGACATGATGCCGTGGGCCACCACCAGCCGGCCCAGCTCCACCACCCAGCAGTTGTAACCCACCCGCAGGCAGTCACTGAAGATGTCGGCACTCCAGGGAAATTCGTAGGCGGCCCGCTCGCAGTCGAGCACTGACTCGACGTCATGATCCCGCATGGGCCTCAGGGAAAACTGCGGGTCCAGTGCCACCGCATTCATGGTTCGGTCTCGGTCGATACCCTCGGATTGATACCGTACAGCTGCGAGTTACGAGTCGCGAGTCGCGAGAATACCCAATCCAGCGCGCGACAGCGCTTGCGCTGGAACAAAAAACGCACACCGCCGGGGTATAATGGAAAATGGCGGCTACCTGGCCCCGCAACTTAAGCCAATCGACGCCGCCTACACTAGCCCTTCACGCCACTTTTGCGGGCCCCAGGGCGCCGCGCGATTACGCCCGGCGTTGGCCTTGGGGCCACATGGCCTTCCGCGCTCAGGTTTCCGTTCTTTGCTTGCAAAGTTTCGGACCGGACTGCCACCCCGCACCACCAACCCTCGCCACTCGCCACTCGCAACTGCTCGCTCTCCGGTATAGTTGAGTCCGTCCCTCTTCTGCCACCGGGGGCCCGCGAGTACCCCGGCGCCAGCCAGCTCAACCAGTGGGAGTTCCTCGATGTCGCAGCCCCAGATGGTCACCCTCGACGGCAACGAGGCCGTCGCCTATGTCGCCCACATGACCAACGAGGTCATCGCCATCTACCCCATCACCCCCGCCTCCAATATGGGCGAGTGGGCGGATGAGTGGTCGGCCCAAGGGGTCAAGAACCTCTGGGGAACGGTCCCGGACGTGATCGAGATGCAGAGCGAGGCGGGGGCCGCCGGGGCCATCCACGGGGCGCTGCAGGGGGGGTCGCTCGCGACCACCTTCACGGCCTCCCAGGGCCTGCTGCTCATGATCCCCAACCTGTACAAGATCGCGGGCGAGTTGACCCCGACGGTCCTGCATGTCGCGGCGCGCTCCCTAGCGGCTCAGGCCCTCTCGATCTTCGGAGATCACTCGGACGTCATGGCCTGCCGCGCCACGGGTTATGCGATGCTGTGCTCGGCCTCGGTCCAGGAGGCCATGGACTTCGCACTCATCAGCCAGGCCGCCACCCTGGAGTCGCGGGTACCCTTCCTGCACTTCTTCGATGGGTTCCGGACCTCCCACGAGGTAGCCAAGATCGAGCGTCTGTCCGTCGAGCAGATCCGCGCCCTGATCGATGAGGACCTGGTGCGGGCCCACCGCAACCGGGCCCTGAACCCGGACCGACCGGTGATCCGCGGGACCTCCCAGAACCCGGACGTCTATTTTCAGGGCCGCGAGACCGTCAACCGCTTTTACAGCGCAGCCCCCGGCATCGTTCAGAAGGCGATGGACCGCTTCGCCGCGCTCACCGGGCGGCGCTACGGCCTCTTCGAGTATGTCGGGGCCGCGGACGCCGAGCGGGTCATCTTGCTCATAGGCTCCGGGATCGGCGCGGCGGAGGAGACCGTCGGTACCCTGGCGGAGCAGGGACACAAGGTGGGCCTGATCAAGGTGCGCCTCTACCGCCCCTTCGATCCCGCCTACCTGCTCGCCGCCCTGCCCCTGACCGCCACCCGGCTGGCGGTCCTCGATCGCACCAAGGAGCCGGGGTCCGACGGGGAGCCCTTGTACAAGGACGTCATCACCGCCCTGGCCCAGGCCGTGGCCGAGGGACGCCTGGGCGCCATGCCGCGGGTAATCGGCGGGCGCTACGGGCTCTCCTCCAAGGAATTCACCCCAGCCATGGTCAAGTCGGTCTTCGACGAGTTGGCGAGCCCCGCACCCAAGACCCAGTTCTCCGTCGGCATCCACGACGATGTGACCCACCTAAGCCTCCCCTGGGACCCGGCATTTAAGCCCCAGGCCCCTGGTGTGACGGCCTGCGTCTTTTATGGCCTAGGCTCGGACGGGACCGTCTCCGCCAACAAGAACTCCATCAAGATCATCAGCGAGGAGACTCCAAACTACGGCCAGGGCTATTTTCAGTACGACTCCAAGAAGGCCGGGGCCATTACCATCTCCCACCTCCGCTTCGGTCCCAGGCCCATCAACAGCACCTATCTCATCGGCGACGGCGAGGCGAGCTTCGTCGCCTGCCACCAGCCCAACTTCCTCACCCGCTACGACATGCTGGTCAAGGCCAAGCCGGGGGGTGTCTTCCTGCTCAACTCACCCACCCCAACCGAGCGCGTCTGGGACGACCTGCCCCGGCGCATGCAGCAGCAGACGATCGACAAGGGGCTGGCCTTCTACGCGATCGATGCCTACAAAATTGCCGCCGAGACTGGCATGGGCCGGCGCATCAACACCATCATGCAGACCTGCTTCTTCGCCATCTCGGGGATCCTGCCCCGCGACGAGGCCATCGTCCAGATCAAGGCCGCGGTGAAAAAGACCTACGGCAAGAAGGGCCAGCGCCTCCTGGAGCGCAATTACGCGGCCATCGACGCGACCCTCGCGGGACTGCACCAGGTCCAGGTCCCGGGTCAGGTCTCGAGCACCTTCGATCGCCCGCCGGTGGTCCCCGCCACGGCACCGGAGTTCGTGCGCGCCGTCACCGCCACCCTGATCGCAGATCGGGGAGACAGCCTGCCCGTGAGCCTGATGCCCGCCGACGGCACCTGGCCCACCGGCACCACCCGCTTCGAGAAGCGCAACATTGCGCTTAAGCTCCCAAAGTGGGAGGACGATCTGTGCACCCACTGCGGCAAATGCCCGCTGGTGTGCCCCCACGCCGCCATCCGCGCCAAGGTCTACCCGGCCGCGCTGACGACTGAGGCCCCGGCGAGCTTCCAGCACGTCCAGATCAAGGGCAAGGACTTCCCGGCGGACCATCACATCACCTATCAGGTGGCCCCGGACGACTGCACCGGCTGTGGGCTCTGCGCCGAGGTCTGCCCCATCCGTGACCGCAAGGACCCAAACCGCAAGGCGCTCAACATGGTGGAGGCAACGGAGCGCCACGGGATCGAGCAGGCCAACTGGGACTTCTTCCTGACGCTCCCCGAGTACGACCGCCGCCAGCTCGACGGGACCAAGATCAAGCACGCCATGATGCTCCAGCCCCTGTTCGAGTTCTCCGGGGCCTGCGTGGGCTGCGGCGAGACCCCCTACATCAGGCTCGCCACCCAGCTCTTCGGCGACCGCATGCTGATCGGCAATGCCACCGGCTGCTCCTCCATCTACGGCGGCAACCTCCCCACCACTCCCTACACCAAGAATCCGGAGGGGCGCGGCCCCGCCTGGAACAACTCGCTCTTCGAGGACAACGCGGAGTTCGGGCTGGGCCTAAGGCTCGCGGTGGACAAGCAGGCCGCCCAGGCCCGGGAGCTGGTGCAACGCCTGGCGGACCGGATCGGTGGGGACCTGGCCGAGGGGCTGCTGACGGCGGATCAGTCCAGCGAGGCCGGCATCCATGAGCAACGCGAACGGGTGTTGGCACTCAAGGTCAAGCTCGCCACCCTGGACCTCCCGGAGGCCCTCACCCTGGAGGGGGTCTGCGATCAGCTCGTCAAGCGCAGCGTCTGGATCATCGGCGGCGACGGCTGGGCCTACGACATCGGCTATGGGGGCGTGGACCATGTGCTCGCCTCGGGGCGCGACGTGAACCTCCTGGTCCTGGACACCGAGGTCTATTCCAATACCGGGGGCCAGACCTCCAAGGCCACCCCCCTGGGGGCGGTGGCCAAGTTCTCCGCCGGCGGCAAGCCCACCTTCAAGAAGGACCTGGGGATGATGGCCATGGCCTACGAGAACGTCTACGTGGCCTCCGTGGCCTTCGGGGCCAAGGACGTCCAGACGGTGCGTGCCTTCCTGGAGGCGGAGAGCTATCCGGGACCGTCCGTGATCATCTGCTACTCCCCCTGCATTGCCCACGGGGTGGACCTGTCGAACAACCTGCGCCAGCAGGACCTGGCGGTCAACTCCGGCCACTGGGCCCTGTACCGCTACGACCCGCGCCGCGCCGCCGCGGGCGAAAACCCCCTGCACATCGACAGCAAGGCGCCCAGCATCCCCTACCGGGACTTCATCGGCACCGAGACCCGCTTCAGCGTGCTGAACCGCACCCACCCGGACGCCGCCGAGCGCTTCTTGCGCCAGGCCCAGCGCCACGTGGAGACCCGCTTCCAGCTCTACGAGCAGTTGGCGAGCCTCGCGGTGCAGAAGGCGGGCACCCCCGAGGCCCCCAAGCCGGCGGAATGATTCAGCCGCCAATGAACGCCAATGAACGCCAATAGGGACGGTGCCGGTATCCGTCATCGCCATTGTCGCAGTCCCGACGTCCAATAAAGGGTGAATATACGCCGAGGAGCACCAAGCAAAAGCCCGAGGCGAGCCCTGTTCATTGGCGTGCATTGGTGTTCATTTGCGGCTGAACGACTCTTTGTAGAGTTAACGATCTTGGAGCAACCATTGTGGACCTGACCACCCAATACCTCGGACTCACCATCAAGAATCCCCTGGTCCCCTCCGCCTCGCCGCTCTCCAAGAGCCTGGACCTGGCCCGGGAGCTGGAGGACAACGAGGCCTCGGCGATCATCATGTGGTCCCTGTTCGAGGAGGCCATCACCGCCGAGTCTGAATCCATGGTGCGCTTCCTCCACCACCAGGAGATCGGATTTGCCGAGGCGGGGGACGGCTTCCTGCCCGCCTGGCAGGATTTCGAAAGCCCCCTCGAGCTCTACCTGGAGAACATCCGCCGCCTCAAGGAGGCCCTGGAGATCCCGGTCATCGCGAGCCTGAACGGCGTCACCCCGAGCGGCTGGGTGAGCCATGCCCGGGAGCTGGAGCAGGCGGGGGCCGACGCCCTGGAGCTCAACGTCTATTACGTGGCGGGGGATATCGCCCAGACCGGGGCCCAGGTGGAGGAGCGGTATCTCAGCCTGCTGCGGGAGCTTCGGGGACACATCCAGATCCCCATCAACATGAAGCTCTCCCCGGCCTTCAGCTCCATCGGCAACCTGGTCACCCAGATGGCGGCGGCTGGGGCCAATGGGGTGGCGCTGTTCAACCGCTTCTACCAGCCGGACATCAACATCGACAGCCTGCGCCTGCAGCCGAGTCTCCACCCCTCCACCTCAGCGGAGGCCCTGCTCGCCATGCGCTGGATCGCCATCCTCTACGGACGCATCGAGGGGCTATCGCTGGGCGCCACCGGCGGGGTCCACACCCCGGGGGACGCCATCAAGCTGCTGCTCGCCGGGGCCGACGTGGTCCATCTGTGCAGCGCCCTGCTCGCCAAGGGTCCCGCCTATCTCAGACACATCGAGCAGGGCATCACCGACTGGATGGAGGAGCAGGGATTCGAATCGCTCGCCGATTTCCGCGGCCTGGTGAGCGCGCTCTCCGTCCCCAACCCCGCGGAGTTCGAGCGCGCCAACTATGTCAGCATCCTCGACAGCTACAGCTTCTCGCCTGGGGTCATGGTCTAGGGCTCGATGCGCCGCTCCTTTTGTTAGTCCGCGAAGAACGCGAAGAACGCCATGGTCTCCATGGGGATAGGACCACCATCTGGCAGGCCGACGAGTTAGTTCTCGCCTCTGGCCATTGCCTCACAACCCCTTTTTTATTCGCGTTTATTCGCGTTCATTCGCGGACCCATTCTCCTCTTCTAGCCGATGGAACCTCTCAAGCCGCCGATGGAGCTGCGCTTCTCGCCCATCGGAATCCTCCGCTCCCCCTTCACCGATCGGTTCGGCATCCCCCGCCAGCCGGGCCTGGTGACCGCGGCCGAGTCGCGGCTGGCGCTGCTGCCCCCCTATGACCGGGAGGAGGCCTTCAGGGGGATCGAGGGCTTCTCCCATGTCTGGCTCCTGTTCGTCTTCCATGACGACTGCCCCCAGGCCAGCTGGCGGCCCACGGTGCGGCC
>JBGSUY010000236.1:0-10869 GCA_041753195.1 Chromatiaceae bacterium | reverse complement strand
GGCGGCAGCGGGGGCATCGGCGCGGCCATCTGCCTTCGCCTGGCGGCCGACGGCTGTTGCGTTTACATCCATGCCCATTCCCGGCTCGACGCCGCCGAGGACCTGGCGGCGGAGATCCTCGCCTCAGGCGGCGAGGCCCGGGCCCTGGCCTTCGACATCACCGATCGGGAGGCAACGGCGGCTGCCGTGGAGGCCGTGCTGGCGGAGGGGCCCATCCAGGTTCTGGTGAACAACGCGGGGCTGCACGATGACGCCGTCTTCCCGGGCATGCGCCCGGAGCAGTGGCGACGGGTGCTGGACGTCAACCTGAACGGCTTCTTCCACGTCACCCAGCCTTTGGTGCTGCCCATGATCCGCACCCGCTGGGGGCGCATCGTCACCATCAGCTCCATCGCCGCCCTGGCCGGAAACCGCGGCCAGGTGAACTATGCGGCGGCCAAGGGGGCCCTCAATTCGGCCACCAAGGCCCTGGCCCTAGAGGTCGCCAGCCGGGGCATCACCGTCAACGCCGTGGCCCCCGGGATCATCGCGACCCCCATGAGCGACGGGAGCTTCGCGCCAGACCTGATCGAGCGGCTGGTCCCCATGAAACGGGCGGGGCGTCCGGAGGAGGTCGCCGACCTGGTGGGCTTCCTGTGCTCCGACCAGGCCTCGTACATCACGGGCCAGGTGATCAGCGTCAACGGTGGCATTACCCCCGCGTGATTGTTCCCCTGAGGGCCGTTGCCGCTGCGTTGCCGC
The DNA here is from genome assembly GCA_041753195.1 of Chromatiaceae bacterium. GTDB lineage: Bacteria > Pseudomonadota > Gammaproteobacteria > Chromatiales > Chromatiaceae > Thiodictyon. The sequence continues at coordinate 10,128 of JBGSUY010000236.1, read as the reverse complement.
CCCCATGGCAACCGCTTAGCATGGGCACATCCCATCGGCTAAAGGTCAGGAGGCCAATCGTGGCGGGAATTCGGGTCTATTGGTCACTCGCGGCATGCCTGCTTGTCGGTGTCGCGACCACGAGCCTTTCGGGCTGCAGCACAACCAGCGCCGGACTGACGTATGAGGGTGCCGCCGTGACGAAGGAGGCCGCGACTGGAAGCCCAATCTCCGTCGGTACCTTCGTCGACCAGCGTGGAGAGACTCCGACCTGGCTGGGGGTGATTCGGGGCGGCTTTGGCAATCCGATCAAGACCCTCGAGGGCGACCGGCCGGTCGCTGAGCTGGTCACCGCGGGCTTCGCCGACGGTCTGAAGGCCCGCGGCTATCGGATAACGCGGGATGCGCCCCTGACACTCAACGGCGTCGTTCGAAGACTCGACGCCGACCAGTACGTGCGCCGTGAGGCGAATGCGGAGATCGAGGTCCGATTGACCGGCAACGGCGGCGCCAAGCCAATCTTGGAGCGCACCTACTCCGCGAACCGGATCGAGGGCTCCGCCTTGTCCCTTAAGACAGGCATCTTCGGCTCCGTGGAAGAGCTGCAGGCCGTTTTGCAGAGGACGCTCGGCGAGGTGATCGATAAGGCACTGGACGACCCGCAATTCCGCGCGGCGTTGCGCTAAGTTCAGGTTCCGCGGGCCAGGTCATGCCCGGGGGCGAGCTCGATCCGCAAACCGTCTCGGTCCTGAAGACCGAGGGCCTGCTCTTCTTCACCCTGCTGCAGCTCGCGGCCATCATCCTGGCCGGGCGCGTCGGCGGCCTGGCGGCCCGGCGCCTGGGCCAGTCGCCGGCGGTGGGCGAGATCGTGGCCGGAATCCTGCTCGGACCCACGCTAGCCGGGCTCGTCTCGCCCCAGGCCTTCGCCTATGTCTTCCAGTCCACCCCACCCGAGCCCCTGCAGATCCTGGCCCAGGTGGGCCTGCTGCTCCTCATGTTCCAGATCGGGCTGGAGTTCGAGTTCAGCCACTTGCTGGAGGGGCGCAACCGCACGGCGGTGATCCGGGTGGCGGTGGCGGGCCTGGTGGCGCCCTTCGCCCTGGGCCTCGCCTTCGGCTACGCCACCGCACCCATCCTGAGCCCGGAGGCGGACCGGCTGGCCTCGGGTCTGTTCATCGCCACCGCCTTCTCCATCACCGCCCTGCCGATCCTCGGGCGGATCATGATCGAGCTCGGGGTGCAGCGCACCGCGCTGGGCGTGATCGCCATCAGCGCGGCGGCCATCAATGACGTGGTGGGGTGGCTGGTGCTGGCCCTGGTGACGACCCTGACGCTCGCCCGCTTCGATGCCCCCGGATTCGGACTCCAGGTCCTGCTGCTGGCCCTCTATCTGCTGGGCGCCTGGTGGCTGGTGCGGCCCCTGCTGCGCCGCATCGTGGCCCGCGCCGCCCCCAACGCCAGTCACCTGCCTCCCGGCCTGCTGGGGATGGTGCTAGCGGCCGTCTTCCTCTCCGGCATGGCCACCATCGAGCTCGGGATCTTCGGCATCTTCGGGGGCTTCCTGATGGGTGTGCTGCTGCACCGGGAGCAGGGGCTGGTGGAGGCCTGGAGGGCCCGGGTGGAGCCCTTCGTGCTGGTCTTCTTTCTGCCGATCTTCTTCACCTACACGGGGCTGCGGACCGACATCGGCGGGCTGGACGGGCTCGCCGCCTGGGGCTGGTGCGCCCTGATCCTGCTGCTCGCAACCCTCGGCAAGCTCGGGAGCACCTATGTGGCGGCACGCTGGTCCGGCCTCGGGCATTACGAGGCCAGCAGTCTCGGGATCATGATGAACACCCGGGCCCTGATGGAGCTGGTGGTGCTGAACGTGGGGTATGACCTGGGGGTCATCTCCCAACCGGTGTTCACCATGCTGGTCATCATGGCGCTCGTCACCACCGTGATCACGGGGCCGGCGCTCCGGGCCTGGCTGCCCCGGGCCGGGGTCCCCGTCGCGCCGCGGGGGCATTAAGGTCGGGTCAGTCAGGCACCCCGGGCTCGGTCTCGGCCCCCCAGGCGCCGCAGCGCCAGCCGGGGCAGGCGCGCCAGGAAACCCAGCAGCAGGCGCGCATGCATCCAGCTCAGCAGTAGGTTGTCGCGCCCGTAGCGGAAGTGGGAGACGCCGCCCTCCTCGGGCATGAGATAGCGCACGGGCGCCGGCAGATTGATGGGCCTCACCCCCTGCCAGCAGAGCCTCACCACGGCCTCGGGGTCGAAGTCGAAGCGGCGCATCCAGGGTTGCCGGGCCATGACCCGCCGCAGGGGCTCGATTGGATAGACCCGAAACCCGAACAGGGAGTCGCCAATCCCGACCCATAAGGTCTCCAGATTAGCCCACCAATTGGAGATCCGGCGCCCCTGGACGCGCAGCCGCGGGGCATCGGCACCGAAGACCGGCACCCCCAGGATCATGCAGTCGGGATGGGCGGTGGACTCGGCCATGAACCGAGGGATTTGATCCGCCGGGTGCTGGCCGTCGGCGTCCATGGTCAGGCAATGGGTGAAGCCGGCCCGGGCGGCCGCCTCCAGACCTTGGAGCACCGCGGCGCCCTTGCCGCGGTTCTCCGGCAGCCGCAGGACCCGCAGGCCGGGATCCTGGTCCGCCAGGGCCTCCAGGCCCTCGCCAGTCCCGTCCCTGCTCCCGTCCACCACTACCCAGACCGGCGTCCAGAACCGGCGGGCGTCGGCCACCACCTCATAGACTCGGGGTCCGGGATCGAAGCTCGGGATCAGGACCAGGTGGGTCGGCGAGCCCTGGGACATAACCCCTGGGCCGGAGTCCGGGCGCCGCGGCTCGGGCTGGCTCATCCGATCGCCGGCCTCACCGGCCTGCCGTCCCCCGACTCGGACCGGCCCACCCTGGCACCCCGCAGCTCCGAGCCCAGATAGAGCTCCAGCTCCGCGGTAAAGGCCCGGATGTCCTGAGGCGGATCGAAGCGCCGCCCCAACTGCACCCGATAGTGCACCGGGAGCGGAGGTTTGCGGAGGATCGGCCAACCCTTGCCGAGGTACCCGGAATCGGTCTCGATCAACAGGGTCTGGACGGGGCTCCCAGAGCGCCGGGCGATCAGCCCCACGCTGGCCTTGAGGGGGCCGAGAGGCGGGTCGGCGGTCCGGGTCCCCTCGGGGAAGAGCAGCAGGTGGCTACCCCGGGCCAGGTTGGCGCCGGCCTGGCGGATGGTCCCCGAGATCGAGTCGTTGGGGATCCAGCGGGCCAGGCGGATGGCTGGCCCCAGCAGGGGGTTGCGCAGCAGGTCCGACTTGAGGACGACCGCCAGGTCCGGGACCCGGGAGATCACCAGGACTGCGTCCAAGAGGCTCGGGTGGTTGGGGGCGAGGATCATCGGCGGGGCGTCGCGCAGGGAGTCCAACTCCCCCAGATCGCAACGGCAGGCGCCGAGCAGGGCCAGCCAGCGCAGATAGAGACGGCCGATGCCGCGGATCACCCGGCGGCCGAGCCACTGGCCCGACGCCTCGGGCATCAGGGGATGGAGCAGGGCGGCGATCGGAAGCCACAGCAGGCACAGAAGCCCCAGGAGGCCCCAGGCGAGACCGAGCGCCAGGTACTCGTAGACTGCGCGCCAGGGGCCCGTGTCGCTCGGCCCGGGACCAACCATCAGTCGTCCGGGACCCGGGTCGTGGACTCGCCGAGCACCCAGGCGACGCCGAGTCCGAAGGCCAGATAGTGGTTGGACCGAACAACGGGGCTGTCCTGAAAGACCGCGCCCTCCAGGGTGTCGTAGCGCACGAAGGCCCCGACCCAATGGCGCTGGAAGCGCTTGGAGACCGCGGCGATGAGCTGCAGGCCGGCGTAGCCCCCGCCTGCATCGTAGGCTGGGCGGCCGGGCACCGCATAGGCGGGATCCACCGAATAGAAATAATCGTGATAGCGGCCACTGGCGAACAGAGGACCCGCCAACAGACCCAGGCTCCAGCCATTGAGACCTAGGGGCTCCTCCAGGTCCAGATTCAGGCGCGGCGAGAACACCCAGCCGAGGGTCTGGGGTCTGCCCTCGACGGTGACCCCGAGACGCAGGGGCAGGCGCAGGTCGAGCTGGCGGCGCCGGTCCTCGGAGCGCCAGAGCCGCAGATCCAGGGAGGGACCTACCTCCACGGTGGGCTTCAGATCCGGCATGCCCCGGCGCGGGGCATAGTCGTCCCCGCTCACCGGCAGGGACGCGGTGAGACTGGTATTGACCTTGACCTGCTCGGTGTCGACGAAGATCCCCCGGACGCCATCCCGGTCCGCCTTCAGGAACTTGCCCCGGTAGATCACATAAGGGACCGGCAAGGCGTAGACCCGGCTGTCGTCGGCACCGCGATAGGACGGGGAGCTGATCCCAGCAAGTCCGATGCCGGCCTCCCAGAGGGGTTGGTCGGCGCACCAGGATGGCGCCGCGGCCCCCGCCAACAGCAAGCCAGCGCCGATGGCGGCGTGACGGGCGAGGGCCGTCGGGTCGATCAACGGCATGGTGTCATGACCGGCGCCCCGACCGTCGCCTCGATCTCCACCAGGAGGTCGGACCGACAGATCTCCGCCTGCAGGAAGAGGGCCTTGAGCGGCTCTCCGAGCGCCTGGACCAGGACCCGACGCACCGCGTCCAGGTGCTCCGGGTGACGCAGGTAGACCTTGAGGTAGGTCTGGGACAGGGTGAGGGCCGGCCCCCCCGCGACGCGGTTCGCCGCCTCCAGGACCGCTTGGAGGTTGGCCAGGCTCTCGCCGGTCTGGGCCGCCGGATCCCCCGGGTGCCGGGTCTGGTGACCCGCGATGCTCGCGGTCCCGGAGACAAACAGGACCGGCCGCCCCGCGACCCTGACCAGGGTGCCCCGGGAGAAGGTGGGGCTGCGCGGCCCGTACTCGGGGGGATAACGGTAGGCGCTCACCTGGCGTGGGTTCTCGATCGCGACCAGGTCCCCATGGGTCGCCAGGAAGGCGATGGTCAGGGGCTGGCCGCCGACCCCCAGGGCGCAGGCCGCCGGGACTCGGGCATTGAGCGAGCGGCCAGCGGCGAGGAAGGCATCCTGGCGTCCGGCGTTGAAGTGTCGGTAGCGCTCCAGGCCCTGGTCGGCGCGGTTGATGTCGGCGAGATAGTTCCAGGCCCGCGCCAGGCTCGGGTAGCCAAGGGCGTCGATCAGATCGAAGATGCGACGATAGGCGCGCTCGCTGGCCCGCTGCAAGGGCGCGCACGAGCCGGGGCGCGAGGGCTCCTCATCCTGTCTCACGACACCGAACAGCAGGTCGTCGCTGCACCGGTAGGCGATCCCCTCGACGTGACCCTCGTTAACCGGACCAGCGCTGAGCCAGACCTCGCACAGGTCCCCGGCCCCTCGGGGCGGGCCGTCCAGCCGAGGGGCGGGGATGGTGGCCAGGGGCCAGTCGCCACCCGGCGGGGATCCCGCCTCGGTGCCGTAGCGGATGCCGCCGAGGATGCCGGACCGCCATGGAGCCTCGAGACCCGCGAGCTCCCCGGGGGCGAGGTAGGCAAGGGCCAAGGGGGCAGGGCCGGTCATGGGCTGACCGGGACCTCCTGCTCATCGAGCGGGCGGATGTTGCGCCTGCGCCGCCGCCAAGCCCTCAGGGTGCGACCCAGGTGTCCGAGGCTGGTCAGGTAATAGACAACCTTGAAGGCCAGCACCCCGCGCCAGATCGGGGTCCTGCCGAAGATATCCCCCGCCAGGACCGAGAGCAGGGCCTCCTTCATGCGCAGCAGGTTGCGGGGGGCCATGAAGAGGTCCCGCATGGCGGGATTGGTGACCCGATAGATGAACCAGGAGAAGACCCGAGGTCCGCGGCGCATCAGCCGGTCGAACCGGCGCATCGCCTGGGCGGACCGCTCCGGATGGAGCAGGCTGGTATCCACCGCCTCCGCGCCGGCAAAGGCGCTCGTCATGGCGAGCATGACGCCGCTGGAGAAGATCGGGTCGATGAAGGCGAAGGCGTCCCCCAGCAGCAGGTAGCCCGGGCCGTGGGTCCGGTCGCTCAGATAGGAGTAGTTGCCGGTGGCCTCGACCTGGCTGATCAGTCGGGCGTCGCGCAGCTGGTCCGCGAGGGGCGGGCATTGCTTGATCGTCTCCAGGAAGAATGCCTCCATGGACCCCTTCCGGGACTTGGTGTAGTAGGGCCAGGTTACGGCGCCCACGCTGGTGGCCCCGTCGGCGAGCGGTATGAACCAGAACCAGCCGTGCTCGAACCAAAAGATGCTGATGTTGCCCGCGGCCCGGCCCGGGTGGCGGCGTGCCCCCGCGAAATGGGCATACATGGCCGAGCTGTTGTGCCTGGGGTTGCGGCGCTTGAACCGCAGCCGGTTCCCCAAGAAGGTGTCGCGCCCCGAGGCGTCGATCAGGAACCGGGCCCGCCAGGTGCTGTCGCGCCCATCCTCGTGCCGGGCCTTGACCAGGGCCCCGTCCGGGTGGAAGGCCACGTCCTGGACCCGACAGCCCTCGATGACCTCGGCCCCGCTGGCGGCGGCGTGACGGATCAGGATGGCGTCGAGGTCCGAGCGCCGAACCTGATAGGCCAAGGGCATGGACTTGTCCCAGGCCTCAGCGAACTCGAAGGTCTGGGTGTGATCGTGCCAAGGGGAAACGAACTCGGCCCCCCACTTGTCCATGCCGATGGCCCGCACCTGCTCCCCGACCCCCAGCCGCTCGAACAGGGGCAGGTTGGCGGGCAGCAGGGACTCGCCGATGTGGAAACGCGGGTGCCTGGCCTTCTCCAGCAGGGTCACGCGATGCCCGCGCTGGGCCAACAGGGCCGCCGCCGTGGAGCCGGCAGGCCCACCGCCGATCACCAGCACGTCACAGCGCAGGTCAGGGCCTTGCGCAGGCTCGTCCGCGGTTGACATTTGCACCTTTGCGCTCCGGTCCGGCGGTCGAGCCGGCGTCGATGGATCAGGGGGCGGACACCCCCATGGAATCATTGAAGAAGGAGCTGGCCCCAGGCCTTTTCACTCGAGGCTCCGCCCGAGCAAGTGGCGCGCTGCCTGGGCTCGGGGAGGACGCTATGGCCTACCACGCGATGGAATCCGATCATGCCGTCGACCCCCTCGCCACGTGAGGCACCCGTCCGGCTTCACTTGGAGGCAACCATTTTGCCACGAAAAGGCCTCCCGCCGTGACGCCTGGCCCCTAGCCCCCCGGATCGTTATTGGTGCCCAAACGTGGCATTGGCGGGGAAGCTACCTTGCGAGGGGGCCTTGAAGCGCTCTTGCCAACGACCTTGGAGGGGGGATCCGCCACTCCGAAGTACGGAAAGTTACGGCGCGGGGGACCGGACACAGAGGGAGATCAAGCGCCGGGAGAATCGGTCCCGATCGCCGACAGTTGGTTTGGGTGGCCCGCCGCGTCTTCGCGGTCCTGCCTTGGGGAAGGCAGCGTCGGGCGGCCGCCCTACTCGGACGTCGGGTTCCGCGCTCGGTAGGGAAACGCCGCAGTTCGAGCGGAACGGCGAGGCCCCCGTTCAACCCGCCGCTTTTTCACCCTCCTTCTTCAGGGCCACCGCGTTCATGCAGTAGCGCAGGCCACTCGGCGGTGGGCCGTCCTGGAATACGTGGCCCAGGTGGGCGCCGCAGGTGTTGCAGGTGGTCTCCACCCGCGCCATGCCGTAGGAGTGGTCGCCGTGGTAGGCGACAGCGTTTTCCTTGACCGGCTGGGTGAAAGAGGGCCAGCCGGTGCCCGACTCGAACTTCTCGGCCGAGTCGAACAGCAGGGTGCCGCAGCACACACAGGCGTATCGGCCGGGCTCGAAGAGGCTGCACAGGGGTGAGCTGAAGGCCCGCTCGGTGCCCTTCTCGCGGGTGACCCGGTACTGCTCCGGGGTGAGCACGGCCCGCCACTCGGCCTCGCTCTTGGTGACGACTCGATCCGGCTCAGGGTTACCCGTACGAACGTACTGCATGACTTCACGCCAGGTCAGCATCGCGTCTCCTCGCTACTGATGTTGCTTTCAGACCCTGTGATCGTAGCGGCTCCGCGACGAGCACACCCGCGGCGATTGCGGGGTAGAGGGGCCCTGGAGCCCGGGCAGTTGCACAAGGCAAGCGGCGGCATCCTGCTAGAATGCCGGCCGCCCCGACCGCCGAAGCCGGAACCCCCGCCCCTTGAACCCGATCAAGCGACTCGCCTCCCAGACCGCCGTCTACGGCATCAGCAGCGTCCTCGGTCGCTTCCTCAACTATCTCCTGGTCCCGCTCTTCACCTATACCTTCGCCCCGGCGGAGTACGGGGTGGTGGCGGAGTTCTACGCCTACATGGGCTTCCTGGCGGTACTCTTGGCGTTCGGGCTGGAGACCGGCTACTTCCGCTTCCGCTCCGGGGGCGAGCGGCCGGCGGCGGTGGTCTACGCCACGGTGCTGCGCTTCCTGCTCCTGGCCAACGGCGCCTTCCTGATCACCATGGTGGTCTTCCGCCAGCCCCTGGCGGACCTGCTGCGCCATCCGGACCGCCCGGAGCTCATCTGGTGGACCGCCGCCATCCTGGCCCTCGACTCCATCGGGGCCGCCGCCTTCGCGCGGCTGCGGGCCGAGGAGCGCGCGGTGCGCTTCGCGGTGATCAAGCTGATCGAGATCGCAGCCAACATCGGGCTGGCGCTCTTCTTCATCCTGCTCTGTCGGCGGGCCTTCGAGTCCGACCCCCAATCCTTGCTCGGGCGCTGTTGGGATCCCGCCGTCGGGGTGGGCTATGTCTTCATCGCCAACCTGGCGGCCAGCGGTCTCAAGCTGGTGCTGCTCGCCCCCCAATTCCGGGATGGACTCAAGGGCTTCGACGGGGTCCTGTTCCGGCGCATGATCCGCTACTCCCTCCCCATGGTGATCATCGGCCTGGCGGGGATCGTCAACGAGATGCTGGACCGGGCGGCGCTGAAATACCTGCTGCCCTACGACAATGAGACCAACATGGCCCAGCTCGGCATCTACAGCGCCTGTTACAAGCTTTCCATCCTGATGACGCTGTTCATCCAGGCCTTCCGCTACGCCGCGGAGCCCTTCTTCTTCGCCTACTCGAAACAGGCCGACGCCAGGCGCACCTATGCGGTGGTGCTCAATTGGTTCGTCATCTTCTGCATCTTCATCTTCCTCCTGGTGACCCTGTTCCTGGATGTCTTCCAGTACTTCGTGGGCAGCGCCTACCGGGAGGGCTTGCACGTGGTGCCGGTGCTGCTACTGGCCAACCTGCTGCTGGGCATCTACGTGAACCTGTCCATCTGGTACAAGCTCACCGACCGCACCCTGCTCGGGGCCTATGTGTCCATCGCGGGGGCGGTCATCACCGTCATCCTGCTGCTCACCCTGGTCCCGCGCTTCGGCTTCGAAGGCGCGGCCTGGGCCCATCTGGCCTGCTACGGGTTCATGGTGGCGGCGTCCTATCTGCTCGGCCGCCGCTTCTACCCGGTCCCCTACGACCTTCGGCGGGTCGGCGGCTACGTGGCCCTGGGGCTCGCCCTCTACGGCGCGAGCCGGCTGGTGGTGGAGCGGCTGGACCTGAATGCCCTAGCGGTGGGGGCGGGGCTGATGGCCCTGTTCCTGGGCCTCGTCTATTGGATGGACGCTCGGGCGCTGGTGCGCCGGATGGTGACCTGAGGCACTCGCTCCGGGCATCTATGGCGACCTTCGCGTCTTCGGAAGGCGTCAAGACCGCTCCTTGAGCAGCACCCGCTTGGCCTCGTTGATCTTGGCGGCGAGATAGTCGGACCCACCCCGGTCCGGATGCAGCTTCTGCATGAGGCGGCGGTGGGCGGCGCGGATGGCCGCCGCGTCGGCCCCGGGCTGCAACCCCAGGATGGCCCAGGCATCGGACTCGCTTAAGCGTCCGCTCGCCACCCTGGCCGACGCGGCCGATCCCGTGTGATCCTGAACCCGCCAGTCCGGGCCCCGCTCCCGATCCAGGTAGGCCTCCAGCACGGCGGCGGACTGGCCGTCCTGGTCCCTGTAGAGCTCCAGCATCCGCAGCAGTTCGTCGAGCACCAGGTCCGAGAGCCGGCGCCCGGCGAAGGGCCCCTCCAGCACGTCGCCGTCCATGGCACCGCTGCCATGGTCCAGTCGCATCAACAGAAAGCGGGTGCGGATCTCCGAGACCTGGGCGCCGCGCGATCCCGAACCCGCCCCCGGGCCC
>JBGSUY010000235.1:0-3017 GCA_041753195.1 Chromatiaceae bacterium | reverse complement strand
TCGCGGGCCGCCGCCACATCCCTCGGCGGCGGCTCCATCCGGCGCAGGAAGCCCCCCACATCCTCCACCACCGCCCAGGGGTAGATGAGCCAGCGCCACTCGTCGATGGTCCCGGCCGCGTAGTCCGCCCGCACCGGGGACCCGATCTTCTCGTGGAGCACCGCGGTGCGCACCTCCGCGGGACCGAGAGACTCCAGGTGACCGCGGGCCGCCCGCAGGGTGTCACCCGTGTCGTTGACGTCGTCCACCACCAGGAGGCGCTGACCCTCCACGGGGATGCACAGGGGGTACTTGACGGTGGCCACCGGCTCCATCGCTGCCGGCCCCCGGTAATGAACGACCCGGATGCTGGTCAGATTGAAGAGGCCGAGCACGTCGCACAGCACCCGGGCCGGGGTGAAGCCCCCGCGGGAGACAGCAACCACCAGGTCCGGCGCGAAACCAGACGCCCGCACCCGCTCCGCCAGGGTCCAGGCTAGGTCATAGACCGTCTCGTTCGACACCAGCTCGCACCGCAGCTTCTCCGCCATCGCACCCACCGCAGATCCCCGCAACCGTTAAGTCAAGGTTCAAAAACAACCTGTCCAGATCGTCCCAGGCTATCCCAAAGCCCAAACCGCGACAGGCCCCTGGGCCGTTCACGTTGTTCTTGAACCGATCCTAAGTGGCTCAAGGTAACCGATCGGACAGAAAGGCCGCCAGGGCGCGCTCATAACCCGGCTGACTGAGCAGGAAACCGCCGTTGTGGTCGCCCCGCAGCGCGTGGAAGGCCTTGGGCTCGGGCGCCGCCTGGTACACCCGTCGGCCCAGGGCGAAGGGAATGATCTCGTCGTCCCGGCTATGGAGCACCAGCACGGGACAGGACACCGACCCCATCCGTGCCACCGTGTCGAGCTCGAAGCGCCGCACGATGAGCCAGGACAGGACCGGATAGATCTCCCGCACCAGGTCCCGGGCGGAGCTGAAGGTGGACTCCAGGATCAGGGCCCCGGGCTCGACCTTCGAGGCCAGCTGGGCAGCCACAGCGCCCCCGAGTGAGCGGCCGAAGAGAATGATGCGATCGGGTCCCATCCCCCGCTCCCTCACCAGGTGGTCCCACGCGGCCCGCGCATCGTGATACAGACCCTGCTCGCTCGGCCTACCCCCACTGTGCCCATAGCCCCGATAGTCGAGGATCAGCACAGAGAGCCCGAGACGATGGAAGACCTCGATCGATGCCTGGCGGTGTGAGATGTTGCCCGCGTTGCCATGGAAGTACAGCAGCACCCGCCGGGCCCCGGGGTGCGGCAGATACCAGCCATGGAGCCGCACCCCGTCCTCGGCCTCGAGCCAGACGTCCTCGTACTCCAGACCCCAATCGGCCGGGGTCGCCGCGAGCTCCCGGCTAGGCAGGAAGACCATTGCCGGCTGCATCACATAGAGCCCCCCCGCCACCAGGGCGAGGACGACCACCAGGTTGACCAGGAAGCTGCTCACAGCCCGGCGAAGGGCCGTCCGGTCGCGTATTTGAACAGCACCACATCCCCCGCCGCGACCGGCAGCTCCGCCACCCCGCCGCGCGGGCCGAGAGAAACGATCGGCTGAGTCCGCCCCCGCCGCCGCTTCGGGTCGAACACCAGGATGCGGCTCGGGTCCAGATCTGGCGGCGCCCCCCTGAAGTCGAAGCGGACGCGGATGCGCCCGGGCTCCTCGCTGTCGTTGGGGGGGCTGCCGCGGGCGTGCCGGACGTTCTGGAGCATCACATAGTGCTCACCGGCATCGTCCCGGAAGTAGCCGGCGAGGATCTCCATGCCCTCATTCCCGGGCTCCGCCGCCGGGCCCAGATCCGCGAGGTAGGGGTCGCCTCCGGCGCCTCGGCGCCAGGGGCGGCTCCCCTCGGGCTGGAGGGCAGGGAGCAGGGCCCGGTAGCGCACGTCCGTACTCCACAGGTGCGTCGTCACCCGCAGGTAGGCCGCCAGGTCTCGGTTGACGCCGGCCGCCGCCTCCCACAGAGGCGACTTGGCACCCTGGTACCCCGGCTCCTCGAAGAAGGCCGGGGCTATCCCCATGGACTTGTTCTGGTAAATGAACCACGTGAATCCCGTAAAGCCGTAGAGCAGGCCGCTCATGGCGTCCCAGCGCAGATCGCTGGGCGCGAGCCGATCCTTGGCATGCTTCCGGTAGCCGTAGAGGTAGCGCCAATAGGGCCGGTGGTACTTCTGGGCGTAACGGCGGATCAGCTCCAGGGTAGCGTATTGGCGCTTGCCCAGGTTGTAACGGTCGAAGGAGAAGACGTCGATCCCCAGGGTCCCGCCCGCATAGTCCAGGATGCGCTCCAGATCCCGGACCCCAACGCTGAAGTTCATCACCACCAACGCATCCGGATCGGCCCGGCGCACCACCTCCACGCCCTGGCGGAAGGGCAGCACCCCGGCGAAGCCGGATCCGTCGAGTCCCGGCTCATCGCCGATCTGAAAGCCCACCCGCCCCGGTCGATCGGGACCGATGCCGCCGAGCACCAGGCCGCCGTCCCGCGAGGTGCCGTCTTTGTCGACCCAGGAGAAGAAGCGCAGCCCCCGCCGCCCCGTCTCCTCCCAGTCCGCGAGCTGGCGGGGCAGACCTGCCTCCCAGAAGTGCACGGCGGTGGCATGGAAGCCATCGAAATAGTCGTGCACGAAGCCCCGGGGCGGGGGACCGTCCACCAGCATGAGCCCGCTGATGAAGGGCGCGTCGGTGCGCAGTCGTTGCCAGACCCGATCCAGGGTCGGGGGCTCCCAAGGGCCGACACCCTCCCCCACCGGGGCCTCGGGGCCCTCGCTCCTGGGTGGCTGTGCGCAACCGCCGAGGGCCAACAGCAGCGCCACCAAACCGCCACGCAGCCAGCGGGGCCGCGGGCGGTCGCGGTCTCTGAGGGTCAAAAGGCGGACGTGAAGGCGGCCACGAAGCGGTCGTAATCGGCCTCCGGCAGGTCGTTGATTCCGGCGGCCGCTTTTCGCCCGCCCCCGGAGGCGAACTGGCGGCATAGGATATCCGCGCCC
>JBGSUY010000234.1:0-9002 GCA_041753195.1 Chromatiaceae bacterium | reverse complement strand
GTCCTGGTGCCACTGCCAGTCCCACAGGCGCTCCGCCCGGCGGGCGGGCCCGGCCCCGAAGACCTCCTCCATGCGCGCCAGGATCTGGGGGCGGTCCGCATCCGTCCCGGGTCTGATGTCGATCATGGGCCCCAGACCGCCCGCGGCTCAGCCTTGGACCAGGAGCCGTTCGAGGACACCGCGGTAGATGGCGGAGAGCCGATCTAGCTCCTCGACGCCCACGTGCTCGTCCACCTGGTGGATGCTGGCATTGATGGGGCCGAGCTCCACCACCTGGGCACCCAGGGGGGCGATGAAGCGTCCGTCGGAGGTGCCGCCGCTGGTGGAGAGCTGGGTCTCGATCCCCTGGACCTCCGCAATCGCGGTCCGGGTGGCCTCCACCAGCTCACCCTCCGGGGTGAGGAAGGGGTTGCCCGAGAGCCGCCAGGTCAGCTCGTAGTCGAAGCCACCGCCGTCCAGGATGCGGCGCACTCGCCGGTCGATGCCGTCGACGGTCTGCTCGGTGGAGAAGCGCAGGTTGAACTGGGCGGTGAGTCGCCCGGGGATCACGTTCTCGGCCCCGGTGCCCATGTTGAGGTTGGCGATCTGCAGGCTGGTGGGGGGGAAGTGGGCGTTGCCCTGGTCCCAGACCTCGGCGCATAGGTTGGCCAGGGCCTGGGCGCAGGCGTGGAAGGGGTTCCGGGCGAGCTGCGGATAGGCCACGTGACCCTGTTTGCCGTGGATGCTCAGGAAGCCGTTGAGGCTGCCCCGGCGGCCATTTTTGATGGTGTCACCCAGCCGCTCGTGGCTAGAGGGCTCCGCCACCAGGGCCCAGTCGATGCGCTCGCCCCGGGCCTGGAGCCGCTCCACCACCCGCACCGTGCCGTCGACCGAGGGACCCTCCTCGTCGCTGGTGAGGAGGAAGGCGATGGAGCCCCGGTGCCTCGGGTGCTCGGCGACGAAGGACTCCACCGCCGTCACCAGGGCCGCCAGGGAGCCTTTCATGTCCGCCGCCCCCCGGCCGTAGAGCCGACCGTCACGGACGGTCGGCTCGAAGGGGGGGGATGTCCAGTCCTCCAGGGGACCCGGCGGGACCACGTCGGTATGCCCGGCGAGGCAGAGTAGGGGGCCTGAGTCGCAGCGCCGGGCCCAGAGGTTGGTCACCTCGCCGACGGGCATGGGCTCAATAGAGAAGCCGAGGGCGGCCAGGCGCTCGGCTATCAGGTCCTGGCAGCCGGCGTCGTCCGGGGTGACCGATGGACGGCGGATCAGCTCACGGGTGAGCTCCAGGGTGGGTGACATCAGGGGAACAGCCCCCGGTACAGGTCCTCGGAGAAGCCCACAAGGCGGGCCTCGCCCGTGTCGAGGACCGGGCGGCGGATGAGGGAGGGGTTCGTGACCATGAGCCGGATGGCCAACTCCGCATCCACCCCCTCCCGCGCGGCCTCGGTCAGCCGCCGCCAGGTCGTCCCCCGCCGGTTCACCAGGATCTCCCACCCCAGCTCCGCGTCCCAGCCCCGCACCCGAGCCTCGTCGATCCCCGCCTTCTTGTAGTCATGGAAGCCGTACTTGACTCCGTGCCCATCGAGCCAGGCCCGCGCCCTCTTCATGGTGTCGCAGTTGGCGATCCCGTACAGCGTGATCATGATCCCCTCGGCCCTCGCCACTCGCCACTTCCTCAGATATCCCGCAGCAGCTCGTTGATCCCCACCTTACCACGGGTCTTCTCGTCCACCTGCTTGATGATGACGGCGCAATAGAGGCTGTACTTGCCATCCTTGCTCGGCAGGTTGCCCGGGACCACCACGGCCCCCGGTGGGACCCGGCCGTAGCTGATCTCCCCGGTCTCCCGGTTGTAGATCTTGGTGCTCTGGCCGATGTAGACCCCCATGGAGATCACGGCCCCTTCACCGACGATGACCCCCTCGACGATCTCCGAGCGGGCCCCGATGAAGCAGTTATCCTCGATGATGGTGGGGGCCGCCTGGACCGGCTCCAGCACGCCGCCGATCCCCACGCCGCCGGACAGATGCACGTTCTTGCCGATCTGGGCGCAGGAGCCCACGGTGGCCCAGGTGTCTACCATGGTGCCGGAGTCCACATAGGCCCCGATGTTGACGTAGGAGGGCATCAGCACGCAGGAGGGGGCGATGTAGGCCCCCTTGCGGGCGGTGGCGGGTGGGACCACCCGCACCCCGGCCTCCCGAAACTCCCGGGAGTTGGTGTCGGCGTACTTGGAGGGGACCTTGTCGTAGTAGTTAGTGAAGCCCCCCTTCATGAACCAGTTGTCCTCGATCCGGAAGGACAGGAGCACCGCCTTCTTGATCCACTCGTTCACCACCCAGTCGCCGTCGCGCCGCTGGGCAACCCGGATCTCGCCTCGGTCCAGGCGCTCGATGGTGTCCTGCACGGCGTCGCGGACCCGGGTCTCCACGTTCCGGGGCGTGATCTCCGCCCGACGATCGAAGGCCTCGACGATGATGGTCTGGTTATCGCTCATGGTCGCTCTCGCTTGAGTGGCGAGTGGCGAGTGGCGAGTGGCGAGGGGGTCCAATCATTGGCCCTCGCGCCCCGTCACTCGCTACTCAATTTCTAAAGCCTTTCTACGAAGCGGCGGATGCGTTGGGCCGCATCCACGCACTCGTCTAGGGGGGGTACCAGGGCCAGGCGCACCCGGTCGGCGCCGGGATCCTCGCTACCCCGGGGCCGGGAGAGGAAGCTGCCGGGCAGCACCATGACGTGCTCCTCGGCGAACAGCTGGCGCGCAAACTCGGTGTCCGGGATCGGTGTGCGGGGCCACAGATAGAAGCCGCCCGCCGGGGCCGGTGCGGGCAGGCAGTCCCCCAGGATCTCCAGCACCGCCGTGAACTTCTCCCGGTAGAGGGCCCGGTTGGCCCGCACATGCTCTTCGTCGCCCCAGGCGGCGATGCTGGCGTGCTGGGTGGGGGGTGGCATGGCGCAGCCGTGATAGGTGCGGTAGGCGAAGAATGGCGCGATCAGGTTGACGTCGCCGGCGACGAAACCGGAGCGCAGCCCCGGGGCGTTGGAGCGCTTGGAGAGGCTGTGGAAGCAGATGCAGCGCTCGAACCCATCGTTGCCCATGGTGGCGGCGGCCTGCAGCAGGCCCGGGGGCGGCTCGGCCTCGTCCAGGTAGAGCTCCGAATAACACTCGTCTGAGGCGATGACAAAGTCGTGACGGTGTGCGAGCTCGATCAAGCGGGTCAGGGTCCCCTGGTGCAACACGGCCCCCGTGGGGTTCCCGGGGGAGCAGATGTAGAGGAGCTGGCAGCGCTGCCAGGTCGCGGCGTCCACGGACTCGAAATCGGGGTGGTAGCCCGTCTCCGGGAGGCACGCCAGGAAGCCCGGCTCGGCCCCGGCCAAAAGGGCCGCCCCCTCGTAGATCTGGTAGAAGGGGTTGGGCATCAGGACCAGCGGGTTGGGGGTGGGTTCCACGGCGGCCTGGGCGAAGGCGAACAGGGCTTCCCGGGTGCCGTTGACCGGGAGTATCTGGCGCTCCGGGTCGATCCCGGTTTCCCCCAGGCCGAAGCGGGTCCCCAGCCAGCGGGCGATGGCCTCCCGCAGGGCCGGCAGGCCACGGGTGCTCGGGTAGACGCAGAGGGTGTGCAGGTGGGCGATCAGGGCGTCCGAGATCAGGGCCGGGGTAGGATGCCGAGGCTCGCCGATAGAGAGCGCAATTGGGTCCAGCTGGCGCGGCGGCTCCACACCGCGCAGCAGCGCGGAGAGCTTCTCGAAGGGATACGGCTGGAGTCGCCCGAGGGCAGGATTCATGGAATAGCGTGCTGCATCAGGGCGGAGCGGAAGGTCGCGGCGCCGGCACTAGGAAAGGCGCTAGTATAGGCCATGCACCACCCGCGGCACCGCTTTGGTCTTCAAGCCGCGGGCCCGGCCTGATGTCCCGGAGTACGGCATGCTGCCAAGCCCCCAGATCCAGGAGCTCCATCACGCCAGCCTGTTGGTGGCGGATACTGAGCAATCTCTGCGGTTCTACCGGGATGTCCTGGGCCTGCAGGTGATCGAGGAGCGTCCGGACCTGGGCTACCCGGGGGCCTGGTTGCGCGTGGGCCGGGGCCAGATCCATCTGCTCGAGCTGCCCAATCCGGACCCGGTTCAGGGTCGGCCGCCCCACGGGGGGCGCGATCGCCACCTGGCGATGACGGTCGCGGATTTGGGGCCCCTGGTGGCGCGCCTCATGGCCGCCGAGCGCCCTTATACCCTCAGCCGCTCCGGCCGCCGGGCCCTCTTCTGCCGGGACCCGGACGGCAACGCCCTGGAGCTAATCGAGTCCGCTGCCTCAGGCCCGGGCGCCCCGACGCCCTAGTCATCGGTTCAGTAGCCCCGGTAATACCAGAGGTTGTCCCAGTCCTGGGGGGAGTAGGGGCCCTTGGGCGGGGTGCCGGGCGGGTAGATGATGCCCGGGAGCTGGGGCTCGGCGAAGCCCGATGGTGTTCTGTCCGCAGTCGCGGGATCCCTCACAGCGGCGCCCGGTGCCGCTGGTACCGGATAGGTCCCCTGGGGGTCCATCCCCTCAGGCAAAGGAGGCGGTGGCTGGGATGGGCCGAGCCCCCGAAAGAGCTCCCGTTCCTCCTCCCGGTGTAGACGCCGCGCCTCGCGGCGGCGCTCGACCTCGTCCTCCCAGGCCTCGTGTTGAGCGGCCCCCCAGGGGTCGGCGACGCGGCGTCTCGCCTCGAACGCCTCCCGGCTCGCCTTGCGGCGCTCCTCCCATGCCTCGCGCTGGGCACGGACCTCGTCGAGCCAGCGGGTGCCGGGATCGAGCACGGTTGCATCCTCGGAGATGCGTGCTTTGGATGAATCCTCTGACCTCGGGCCCTCACCGGCAGGGACGAAGGGGAGGCCGGGGTCTGGGGTTCCGGGCTCAGCCCAACCGGGCAGGGCCACGATCAACAGCGCAAGGACGAGCAGGGTGGGCGCCTGTGGGCGACCCGCGCGTGGGTCAGGTCTGGTGTCAGGCTGGGCCATGGTCTTCCAGTCGATTGTGGATCTCGCGCCGCAGGCAGGCGAGTGCAGTCTCGCAGGTGATGGGGGCATCGTCGCCGGTGGTGATGAAGAAGACATCGTCCACCTCGGCCCCGAGGGTGGCGATCTTGGCGTTGTGCAGCTGGATCCCGCAATCCTGGAACACGGCCCCGACCTCCGCGAGTAATCCCGGCCTGTCCAGGGTGGTCAGGCGCATGACGGTGCGCCGATTGGCCTCGTCGGCGGAGAAGCTCACCCGGGTCTGGATGGGGAAGTGACGATGTCGCAGCGGCAGTCCGCGCGCTACCTGGATGCCGCCCGCTGCCTGTTCGCGCAGGACGGCGGCGAGGGCCTGGCGGATCTCGTCCAGGCGGTTGGGATCGTCGATCGGGTGGCCGTTCTGGTCCAGGACCTGGTAGCTGTCCACCGCCATCTGGTCGTCGGTGGTCATGACCCGCGCGTCCATGATGCTGAGTCCCATCTGATCCAGGAGGGCCGTGGTGCGGGCGAATAACCTGCCGTCGTCATGGGCGTAGATGAATATCTCGGTGCCGCCCCGGTCCGTGACTGGGCGGATGACCACCAGGGGCAGCTCCATTGGGTCGGCGGTGAGGATCTGGCGGGTCTGCCAGGCGATCTCGTTCGGTGAGCTGTGGAGGAAATAGTCCAGGCTTAGCTTGATCCAGAGGGGGGTGCAGGCGTCGGGGTCCCCGCCGTAACGGGCCACCAGGCGCCTGGCCTCCGCCTGCTTCTGTTGGATAAGCTCGTCCTGGGCCTGGGGATGCTCCAGCCCCCGTAGCAGGGCCCGCCGAGTGCCCTGGTAGAGCTCCCGCAGCAGGGAGTCTTTCCAGCTGTTCCAGCGCTCCGGGTTGGTGGCACGGGTGTCCGCCACGGTCAGCAGGTACAGATAATCGAGTCGGGTCGGATCGCCCACGCGCTCGGCGAAGGCCTGGATCTCCTCGGGGTCGCTCAGGTCCTTGCGCTGGGCCGTGATGGACATCAGCAGGTGCTGCTCCACCAGCCAGGCGACGAGCCGGCTGTCGAACTCGGAGAGGCCATGGAGGCGGCAGAAGTCCCACGCATCCCGGGCACCAAGTTGGGAGTGGTCGCCGCCGCGCCCCTTGGCGATGTCATGGAAGAGCCCCGCGAGATAGAGCAACTCCAGCTTCGGGATGCGCCGGGCGATGGCGCTGCACAGGGGGAACTCGGCGTCGTGCTCGGGAATCGCGAAGCGCCGGAGGTTGCGCAGCAGGGTCAGGGTGTGCTCGTCCACGGTGTAGACGTGGAAGAGGTCGTACTGCATGCGTCCGACGATATTGGCGAAGGCCGGGATATAGGCCGCCAGCACCCCGTAGCGGTTCATGCGCCGTAGGGCGTGGGTCAGCCCGGTGGGTGAGCGCAGGATCTCCATGAACAGGCTGCGCGAGCGTAGGTCCGCGCGGAAGCGGTCGTCGATGCGGTGGCGGTTCTCGCGGATCAGCCGGATGGTGCTGGCCCGCACGCCCTGCAGCTCGGTGTGGGTCTGGAGCACATGGAAGATCTCCAGCAGGGCGATCGGGGTGCGCCGGAAGACCTCCGGTGAGGTCGCCTCCAAGAAATTGCTGCGGGCCTGGAAGCGCTTGCTGATGGGGACCGGCGGGCCGATGTGATCGTGCAGCAGGATGGCCTCGCGGAAGAGCTGGAGCAGCATCTCGTTCAGCCGGTTCAGCTCTTGCACGGTGCGATAGTACTGCTGCATGAACTGCTCGACGGCCAGGTTATGCTCGCCGTCGCAGAAGCCGAATTGCTGGGCCAGGGTGCGCTGGTAGTCGAACAGGAGGCGGTCCTCGTGCCGCCCGGTGAGCCGGTGCAGGGCGAAGCGGATACGCCAGAGGTGGGTCTGACCCTCGATCAGTGCTTGGTGCTCGGGCTCCGTGAGGAACCCATGCGTGACGAGGTCATGGAGGGTCTCGGCGGCGAAGTGGCGCTTGGCCACCCAACCGATGACCTGGATATCCCGGAGTCCCCCGGGGTTCTCCTTGATGTTGGGCTCCAGGTTGTAGGCGGTGTCTCCGTACTTGTGCCAGCGGGTCTGCTGCTCCTGGGTCTTGGCGTTGAAGAAGCGCTCGCTGTCCCAGATGCGATCGGGTCCGGTCGCCTCTCGCATGCGCCGCAGCAGCTCGGCGCCCCCGGCCAGCAGCCGGGCCTCCATGAGGCTGGTCATGACGGTAACGTCGCGGCTCGCCGCGGCCACGCAGTCCTGGACGCCGCGTACGCTTTGCCCGACCTCGGGGCCCAGGTCGAAGAGGAAGGTAACGAAGCGTTCCAGGGGCTCCCGCAGGGCCGCCTCGGTCTGGGGCTCCACCAGGATCAGAACGTCCAGGTCCGAGGCGGGATGGAGCTCTCGGCGGCCATAGCCTCCGACCGCCACCAGACTGAGGTCCTCACGGTCGCCGAAGTGGGCCTGCCAGGCCTCTCGGAGGATCTCGTCGGCCAGGTCGCTGCGGGCCCGCACCAGGGCGGTGACCGGCACTCCTAGGTCGAACTGTTCGAACAGGACTTGCGTCCCCTCTCGCAGCCGTTGCCGGCAGGCGATCAGCAGGGGGTCGGGCTGGATGGCATGGAGGGTCGCGGATGGGGCGGCCGCTCGCGGGCTCAGGGCCGGGGTCACTGGGGCGGATCCTGACCGCGCTCGTCCGCCCTCAGGGTCAGGACCTCGTGACCGTCCTCGGTCACCAGGAGGGTATGCTCCCACTGGGCCGAGAGGCTGCGGTCCTTGGTGACCACGGTCCAGCCGTCGGGCAGGAGCTTGATGAAGCGCTTGCCGGCGTTGACCATGGGCTCGATGGTGAAGCACATGCCGGGCAGCAGTCTCAGGCCCTCCCCCGGCTTGCCGTAGTGGAGCACCTGGGGGTCCTCGTGGAACTCCCTGCCGATCCCGTGCCCGCAGTACTCCCGCACGACGGAGTAGCCCTGGGCCTCCACGTACTGCTGGATGGCGTGGCCGACGTCCCCCAGGGTGGCGCCGGGGCGCACGGCCTGGATTCCGCGGAACATGGCCTCGCGGGTGACGTTGACCAGGCGGCGGGCGAGCACCGAGGGCTCCCCCACGAAGAACATCTTGCTGGTGTCGCCGTGGTAGCCATCCTTGATGACGGTGATGTCGATGTTCACGATGTCCCCGCGCTTGAGGCGCTTGTTGCCCGGGATGCCGTGACAGACCTGGTGGTTGACGGAGGTGCAGATGGACCTGGGGAACCCACGGTAATTCAGAGGCGCGGGGATGGCCTTCTGGACTCGGGTGATGTAGTCGTGGCAGACGGCGTCCAGATCGTCCGTGGTGACCCCGGGTTGGACATGGGGCCCGATCATGTCGAGCACGTCCGCCGCCAGACGACCGGCCACGCGCATCCGCTCGATCGCCTCGGGTGATTTGATCTGTACGCTCATGGCCGTGCCGGATGCGTCCACGTCTGCTGCGGATCTCTCGGAATTGCTTAGCTTATTTCCTGGCAGCGATTGCCCGGGCCAAGCCCCCTATGGTATATAAGCGCCCGCCCTGCCGCAAACTGCGGCAGTGAGCCGAAGTTGGGTCCTGTAGCGAGGGACCCCAAGACCCTGCCGCCGAGCGAGAAACACCGGTTTTCCGCTGTGCCTGGGCGGGGGTCGCGAGTCCAAGCCCGCCGATACGGCGGGTAAACCGACCACACACGCATCGACACATGCCGCTGGGTGCCCCGAACGGGTTGCGGCATGGGATGCGTGGAGGCACAACCCGATCCTAGAGGAATCGACCATGACCGACGTATCGATGCGTCAGATGTTGGAGGCCGGCGTCCATTTCGGCCACCAGACCCGCTACTGGAACCCCAAGATGGGTGCCTTCATCTTCGGGCACCGCAATAAGATCCACATCATCAACCTGGAGAAGACGGTCCCGCTCTTCCAGGAGGCGATGAACTTCATGAGCACCCTGGCCGCCAACGGCGGTCGCATCCTGTTCGTTGGCACCAAGCGCGCCGCGCGGGATGCCATCCGCGAGGAGGCCC
>JBGSUY010000233.1:0-4113 GCA_041753195.1 Chromatiaceae bacterium | reverse complement strand
GGGAACGGGGCTTGGCGCGCGGCTTGACGGACGTGCGGGCCACGGCTAGAGGGCCCCGGTGTCGTCCACCAGCCGGCCCTCGCTCAGGGTGAAGGTCCGGTGGCGCATGACGCGGATGAGCCCCAGGTCGTGGGTCGCGATCATCAGGGTCACCCCCACATGGTGGAAGCGCTCGAAGAGCTGGAAGATTTCCCGGGACAGGTCCGGGTCCAGGTTGCCCGTGGGCTCGTCGGCGAGCAGGACCGGCGGCCGTGCCACCACGGCCCGGGCGATGCCCACCCGCTGCTGCTCCCCCCCGGAGAGGGCCACCGGCAGCGCCCGCTCCCGCTTAAGCAGCCCCACCTGGTCCAGGGCCGCCCGCACGCGGCGCCCGATCTCCTTATGCCCGAGCCCGCTGACCACCAGGGGCAGGGCCACGTTGTCGAACACGCTACGGTCCGCAAGCAGCCGATGGTCCTGAAAGATCATCCCCACCTGGCGGCGGTGGAAGGGAATCTTCCGCCGCGGCAGGGTCGCGAGGTTGCGCCCGTTGACGATCACCTGACCCCGACTCGGACGCTCCAGCAACCCGATCAGGCGCAGCAGGGTGCTCTTGCCCGCCCCGGAGTGGCCGGTGAGGAAGACCATCTCCCCCTCCTCCAGCTGGAAGCTAACATCGGCCAGGGCGTCGCCCCGTTCCGGGTAGCGCTTGAAGACGTGCTCGAAGCGGATCAGCGGGCCACCCCCTGAGTCATCGCACCCGCTCAGCCGAGCAGTGCATCCAGGAACTCGTCCGCGTCGAAGGGACGCAGATCCTCGATTTGCTCACCGACCCCAATAAAGCGAATGGGGACCTTGAGCCGTTCGGCGATGGCAAAGACGATGCCGCCCTTGGCGGTCCCGTCCAGCTTGGTGAGGGTGATGCCGGTGAGACCCACCGCCCGATGGAACTGGACGGCCTGGTTGAGCGCGTTCTGGCCGGTCGTGGCATCCACCACCAGCATCACCTCATGGGGAGCCTCCGGGTCCAGCTTCTTCAGCACCCGGGCGATCTTGGTCAGCTCCTCCATCAGGTTGCCCTTGGTGTGCAGGCGCCCGGCGGTGTCGGCGATCAGGACATCCGCGCCCCGGGCGCTCGCGGCCTGCAGGGCGTCGAACACCACGGAGGCCGAGTCCGCCCCCTGCTGCTGGGCGATGACCGGTACGCGGTTGCGCTCGCCCCAGGTCTGGAGCTGCTCCACCGCGGCGGCGCGGAAGGTGTCGCCCGCGGCGAGGATGACACTGTTGCCCTCCTCCTGGAGGCGCCTGGCGAGCTTGCCGATGGTGGTGGTCTTCCCTGCCCCATTGACCCCCACCATCAGGATCACCTGGGGCCGCCCGGTTGCGGGCTGGCGGACCGGCGTCTCGGCGGCCACCAGGATCTGACGCAGGTCCTCCCGGAGCGCCGCGAGCAGGGCCTGGGGATCGGACAGGGACTGGCGCTTCACCCGTTGGACCAGATCGCCGATGATGCGCCCCGTGGCCTCCACGCCCAGGTCCGACGTGAGGAGCAGGGTTTCCAGTTCCTCGAGCAGCTCCCCGTCGATGCGTTTGTGGCCGAGGAACAGGTCCGAGAGTCCGGCGCCGAGTTGGGCCCGGGTGCGCGACAGACGCTCCCGCAGTCGGGAGAAGAGCCCGCGGCGTTCCGGGCCGAGCTCGGGGACAGACTCGCGCACCGACTCGGGCGATGGGCTCGGCCCCTCCTGCCGCTTTTTTCCGAAACCGAACATGCGTGATCGCCGCTGCTCTTTTGGGGTCGCTTGGTCTTGGGTAGCCGCTTATCCTACCAGACGCAGCCCGCCGGCCGGCCGCGCCGGATTAATGAATCGTCATGGGCCAGTCGTCGCCCGGGGCTGGCGCCGTCACCTCGGTGCCCCAATCTCCCGCCAAATTAAGCGAAGCCGATGACCGGAGCAGTCATGTATCCTCGACCGACCCCAACGAGACCTTCGACCGCAGGCCTGGCCTCCCGACCCCTGATCGCTTCCCTGAGCGTTGGCCTGAGCGCTGGCCTAATCGCTGGCCTGGCCGGCGCTCTGATGGCGCTGCCGGCCCGAGCCACCACCGAGCCTCCCCCAAAGGTGTTCGAGCGGACCTTGGAAAACGGGCTCAAGGTGCTGGTGAAGCCCGATCGTCGTGCCCCCATCCTCACCTCCCAGGTTTGGTACAAGGTTGGGGCAAGCTACGAGTACGGGGGCATCACCGGAGTCTCCCACGTCCTCGAGCACATGATGTTCAAGGGAACCGAACACCTCAGGCCCGGCGAGTTTTCCCGCATCATCGCGGAGAACGGCGGGGAGGAGAACGCCTTCACCGGTAGCGACTACACCGCTTACTACCAGAACCTGGCGAGCGACCGGCTGGAGGTTTCCTTCGAGCTGGAGGCGGAACGTATGCGCAACCTGAGCCTCGACCCCGAGTCGGTCCTCAAGGAGATCGAGGTGGTCAAGGAGGAACGGCGCACCCGCACGGACGATGACCCCCAATCGCTCACCTACGAGCGGTTCAACGCCACCGCCTACGTCGCCTCCCCCTACCGCAACCCGGTGATCGGCTGGCCGGGCGACCTGGAGGAGCTGCGCCTGGAGGACATCAAGGAGTGGTACCGGCAGTGGTATGCACCCAACAACGCCACCCTGGTGGTGGCGGGCGACGTGGACCCGGAGCAGGTCTTCGCCCTGGCGGAAAAACACTTCGGCCCCCTCAAGGCCGAAACCATTGCCCCGCCAAAGACCCGCCAGGAGCCACCTCAGACCGGGGAAAAGCGCATCCAGGTCAAGGCCCCCGCCCAGGAGCCCTACCTCCTCATGGGCTACAAGGTGCCAGCCGTCGCGGAGGCGGCCGAGGAGTGGGAACCCTATGCTCTGGAGATGCTGGCATCGGTCCTGGATGGCGGTGGCAGCGCCCGCTTCGCCCGCGAGCTGGTCCGAGGCACTCAGGTGGCCGCCACGGCAGGGACCAGCTACAGCGCCTTCAGCCGCCTCCCAGGGCTTTTCCTGTTCGACGGGGTGCCGGCTAAGGGTAAGGACATCCCCACCCTCGAGGCGGCGCTACTCGCCCAGATCGAGCGGGTGAGAACAGAGCCCGTCGACCCTGAGGAGTTGGAGCGAATCCGCACCCAGCTTATCGCCAACAAGGTCTACGAGAAGGACTCGGTCTTTTACCAGGCCATGCAGCTCGGCCAACTGGAAACGGTGGGCCTCGGCTGGGAGTTGGCTGACCGGTATGTGGAGAAGCTCGCGGCGGTCACGCCGGAGCAGATCCAGGCGGTCGCTAGGAAATATCTGATCCCGGACCGCCTCACGGTGGCCGTACTGGATCCTCAACCCTTGGATGGCAAACAGGTGGCCCGAGCGCCCCTGCCGCCTGGAGCTCGTGACGATGTGCGCTAGACATGTGAAGACGATCGGCGATCGCGGCGCTCCGGCGCTGCCGGTGCTGGGCGCCGGCCTGCTGCTGTTGGCCGGCTCGGCCCTGGCAACGCCCCAGATCCAGACCTGGCAGACCGAAAACGGCGCCCGGGTCCTGTTCGTCGCGGCAACCGAGCTGCCCATGGTCGACGTGCGGGTGGTCTTGGATGCGGGGAGCGCCCGGGATGGCGACAAGCCCGGCCTCGCCTCCATGACCGCCGCCATGCTGACCCAGGGTGCCCGCGACTGGGATGCGGATACGATTGCCCTGCGCATGGAAAACGTCGGCGCGGAGCTCAGCAGCTCGGCGGACCGAGACCTCTTCGAGGTGGGCATCCGCAGCCTGACCCAGCCGACGGCGTTGGACACGGCGCTGGAGACCCTGGCCGGGATTCTGTCCTCTCCGACCTTCGAATCGGACGACCTGGAGCGACTGCGCCAGAACACCCTGATCGCGCTGCGCCAAGAACAGGAATCCCCGCGCACCGTGGCGCAGAAGGCGCTCTACCGGGCGGTGTTCGACGACCATCCCTACGCCTCGGACCCAAGCGGTACCGAGGAGTCGGTACGCGCCCTCACCCGGGATGACCTGGCGGCCTTCCATCGACGCTATTTCACGGGCGCCAATGCCCTGGTGGCCATCGTCGGCGATCTGGACCGGGGCGCCGCTGAGACCCTGGCCGAG
>JBGSUY010000232.1:0-2097 GCA_041753195.1 Chromatiaceae bacterium | reverse complement strand
GAGGCCGCCGCCGAGCGCCTGGGCGGCAAGGTCCGCGCCCTGCGGCGCTAGGGTCGTCGAAGATCGAGCCCGCGGCCTCCCCGTCCCCAGACCGTGCACCGATTAAACCCAGTGGAGCACAGCATGATCGCAGACGACTTCGAATCCGACCTGGACGAGCTCTCGAGCGCCGAGGACTTCCTCGATTATTTTAGGGTCCCCTTCGACCCCCGGGTGGTCCAGGTAAACCGCCTGCACATCCTGCAACGCTTCCACGACTACCTGTCCCAGGTCGAGGAGCTGCCCCGTTCCGCGGCCGAGCGCTGGACCCTCGACGCCGATCTGCTGGGAGCGGCCTATCGGGACTTCGTGGTCTCCGACGCGCGGACCGAGAAGGTCTTCCGGGTCTTTCGCCTGCATGAGCCCCAGCGGGTTGCCATACCCCTGGAGGACCTGCTGGGACAGACACCCAAGTCGGACCCGCCCCATGCGGCCCCGGTTTGACTACGGCGACGAGGTGCGGGTCCGGCGCAACCTGCGCAACGACGGGACCTTTCCCGGGGCCGAGGTGGGCCGCCTGCTGGTGCGCCGTGGCAGCACCGGCTTCGTGCGGGACCTGGGGACCTTCCTGCAAGACCAGATCATCTACTCGGTCCACTTCCTCGCCGAGGACCGGCTGGTCGGCTGCCGGGAAGAGGAGCTCCAGCCCGCCACGGATCCCTGGGTCCCCAGCCGATTCGAGTTCCGGGATCGGGTCAAGGCACGGCTGCGCCTGGGCTCCGGGGGGCGGATTCTGGTGGAGCGGGGCGAGGTGGGGGAGATCCTGAAGGTGCTGCGGGACACCCCTGGGGGTGTCGCCTATCACGTGCTCTTTGATGGCCGAGGTACCCTTCAGGTCCCGGAGTCGGCCCTTGAAGCGATCGACGGGGGCAGGGATCCGGGAGATGAGATTGGGCCCTGACGCAGACGCCATCGATCAAGTCCTTACCGGGAGTGTCGAGCCCTATCATCTGCTGCGCGCGGCGAGCGAGCGCTTCGGGGTGCCCCCGGGGGCCTTGAGCGATGCACAGCGGCGGGAGGCCGAACGCCAGGCCCGGCGCACCTACGAGATCGAGCTTCGGGTGCTCGCCTCCCGGGAGGCGAGCGGCCTGGTGATCCCGCCCGCTCTGGTCCAGGCCGCGGTGGCCCAGATCCGGGCCCGATATCCGGACGGGGAGACCTTTGTCGCTGACCTGGGGCGCAATGACCTAGATCCGGATACCCTCGCCGCCGCCCTGCGACGGGAGCTGACCTTCGACGCCGTCATGCAGCGGGTGGCGGCACGCCACCCGGGGGTGGACGAGATCGACGTGCGGCTCTACTACGAGCTGCATCGGGGGCGTTTCACCAGCCCCGAGCGTCGCCTCGCCCGCCACATCCTGATCACGGTCAACGACGCCTTCCCGGAGAACCGGCGCGATGTCGCCCTGGCGCGCATCGGGCGCCTATGGGACCAGCTCCGGGCCAGCCGAGACCTTGGCGCCAGGCGCTTCGGGGCCCTGGCCAGAAGGCACTCCGAGTGCCCCACTGCCCTGGAGGAGGGGAGCCTGGGCGATGTCCGCCGCGGCCAGCTCTATCCCGAGCTCGACGCACTCCTGTTTCGCCTGGCCGAGGGTGAGGCGGGGGGACCCGTGGAGTCCGAGCTGGGGCTGCACCTGCTCTACTGCGAGCGTATCCACGGGGCGCGGATCATGCCGTTCTCCAAGGCGCGGGACCGCATCCGCCGCCTGCTGCTCGAACGGCAGCGGCACAATTGCCAGAGGGCCTGGCTTGCGGAGCTCCGCGGCAATGGGGGCCAGTCCAGGGAGGTCGCCGCCGAGGGCGCGGGGGCACCATGAGGGCGGCACCGGCTCCCCCTCCCGCTTCCGCTCAATCCCCAAGGACCCCCGGACTCAAGCGCTATCCGAGTGGCCTCCCTGCTCGGGGGTGGCGAAGTGCTGGCGCAGCGCCGTCCATTCCATCAGCCGGCGCTGAACCAGGCCATTGATGGTCCCCTCGGGGTAGATGCCCAGGTCGTCCGGGCGCCCGGCGGGGAGGCCGGTGAGGATCTCCATGGCCTCGTCCGCGTGGCGCACCGCG
>JBGSUY010000231.1:0-15429 GCA_041753195.1 Chromatiaceae bacterium | reverse complement strand
CCGCGGCCGCGCGACCAGCGCGGCGTGCCGCCCGGGTCGGCTCATCCTCGCTCCAGTCCTTGGGTGGGCGCGGGGTGCGCCCCGACATGATGTCGTCGATCTGGTCCGAGTCGATGGTCTCGTACTTCATCAGGGCGGCGGCCATGGCGTGCAGATTGTCCATGTTGTCCGTCAGGAGCTGTCGGGCGCGCTGGTAGTTACGCTCGATGAAGCGGCGGACCTCCTCGTCGATCAGGTGGTTAGTCTCGTCCGAGACACTCTTGTGCTGGGTCACCGAATGGCCGAGGAAGACCTCCTGCTCCTCCTCGCTGTAGGTCAGGGGCCCCAGGCGATCCGACAGGCCCCACTTGGTGACCATGCTGCGGGCGATCTCGGTGGCCCGATGGATGTCGTTCTGGGCACCGGTGGTGACGCTCTCGGCGCCGAAGATCAGCTCCTCGGCGACGCGACCCCCGAACAGGGCGGAGATGCTCGACTCCAGACGCTGCTTGCTGTAGCTGAAGCGGTCGTCCTCGGGCAGGAAAAGAGTGACCCCCAGGGCCCGGCCCCGGGGGATGATGCTCACCTTGTGCACTGGGTCGTGCTCCGGGACCAACCGGCCGACGATAGCATGACCGGACTCGTGGTAGGCGGTGAGTCGCTTCTCGTCGTCGGACATGACCATGGAGCGGCGCTCCGCGCCCATCATGATCTTGTCCTTGGCCTTCTCCATGTCCTCCATGTCCACCAGCTTCTTGTTGGCGCGGGCGGCAAAGAGGGCCGCCTCGTTCACCAGGTTGGCCAGATCCGCGCCGGAGAAGCCCGGGGTGCCGCGAGCGATCACAGAGGCCTTGACGTCGTCGGCCGCCGGGATCTTGCGCATGTGCACCTTCAGGATCTGCTCGCGTCCCCGCACGTCCGGCAGGGGCACGACCACCTGGCGGTCGAAGCGACCGGGGCGCAGCAGCGCCGGGTCCAGCACATCGGGTCTGTTGGTGGCGGCGATGACGATGACGCCCTCGTTGCCCTCGAAGCCGTCCATCTCCACCAGGAGCTGGTTCAGGGTCTGCTCCCGCTCGTCGTGACCGCCGCCCAGACCGGCCCCGCGGTGGCGCCCCACCGCGTCGATCTCGTCGATGAAGATGATGCAGGGGGCGTGCTTCTTGGCCTGCTCGAACATGTCGCGCACCCGCGAGGCGCCCACACCCACGAACATCTCCACGAAGTCCGAGCCCGAGATGGTAAAGAAGGGGACCTTGGCCTCACCGGCGATGGCCCGGGCCAACAGGGTCTTACCCGTGCCCGGAGGGCCGACCATCAGCACGCCCTTGGGGATCTTGCCGCCGAGCTTCTGGAACTTGGAGGGGTCGCGCAGGAAGTCCACCATCTCGGAGACCTCCTCCTTGGCCTCCTCGGCCCCGGCCACGTCCTGGAAGGTGACCTTGACCTGGTCTTCCGAGAGCATGCGCGCCCGGCTCTTGCCGAAGGACATGGCCCCACGGCCACCCGCCCCGCCCTGCATCTGGCGCATGAAGAAGATCCAGAGACCGATCAGGATAAAGAGCGGGAACCAGTTGATCAGGATCGTCATCAGGATCGACGGCTTGTCCGGGGGTGCCGCCTTGATGGTGACATTACTGTTGAGCAGGTCCGCCACGAGGCCGTCGTCGCCGGGGCTGTAGGTGGTGAACTGCTGACCCGATGCGCTCACCCCCTCGATGGTGCGGCCCTGGATGGTGACCTCCTTCACCTGGCCCTGCCGCACCTGCTCGATGAAATCCGAGTAGTTGAGGCTGCGGGCCGGTGTGCGGGTGGTCGTGAAGTTATTGAAGACGGACATCAGCACGATGGCGATGACCACCCACAGGATTAGATTCTTCGCCATATCGCTCACGGCATCTGGCCTCTCGTTTTCCGTGCCGAAGGGTCGGCATCGGGGTCATTAGACGGCAAATTAGCACTATCGGGGAGGTGAAAAAAGCCGAACCGCTTCAACTGGCTGACCCGCGACCGCTCTGTTACCCATCTCTGGCCGTCCGCCGGGGTCTCAAGGGCCCTGGTCCCGTTGAAAGCCCTTTCCTACCAAGTAAAGCTCCCTGCTTTCGGGGCGCGAGGCCTTCGGCTTTCGACTGGTCACCTGGGCGAAGGTGCCGCGCAGCTCACGCACATAGCGGTCGAATCCCTGGCCTTGGAAAAATTTGACCACGAGGCCCCCGCCCGGTTTCAGCAACTCCCTTGCCAGATCCAAGGCCAACTCTGCCAGGTACAGTGACCGCGGCTGGTCCACCGCCGAGGTGCCGGAGAGATTGGGGGCCATATCCGACAGGATGAGGTCCACCAGGGACCCGGCGAGCTCACGGCGCAGATCCGTCAGCGCGGCCTCCTCGCGAAAGTCACCACGGAGCACCGTCACCCCCGCGATGGGCTCCATGTCAAGCAGGTCCAGGGCGAGCACCCGGCCCTCGGGTCCCACCACCCGCACGGCTATCTGGGACCAACTACCCGGCGCGGCACCGAGATCCAAGACCCACGCCCCGGGGCGGATCACGCGATCTTTCTCTTGGATCTCCAGTAGTTTGTACGCGGCCCGGGAGCGCAAACCCTGCTCCTGCGCACGCTTGACGTAGGGGTCACTGAACTGTCGATCGAGCCAGCGGCGGCTGGACTTGGTGCGGGACATGCGGCCCTTCGAGATCCGATCAGGGGGCTTGGGCGAGCACCGTCCGAGTCCCTTGGTCGAGAAATTGGGGCGGGACCAGGGCAGCAGCGCTTGATGGCGGCCCGTTAGAGTAGCACAGCTCGGGCAGGCCCCGGCATCGGCATCGGCGTCCGGGTGCCATTGCCCCGCCTGGAGGGGCTCAAGTCTCGTGGACCCAGGGAAACCGGAAGACCCCGAGCAGCGCACCCGCGACGGACCCGCCGAAGATCCCGGCCAGGAGCGCCACGGGGAGGTGGCGGTAGAGGGCGTCGCTGGTGGCCTGCATCAGGGTGCCACCATCTCCCAGAAGGGGACCCGCCATGATCCAGGCACCCCCGGCGGCAAGCGCCGCGAGGGAGCCGGCGACCAGGGCCTCGACCCAGTTACAGCGGTGCAATGCGGGGGGCATCCGCCGGGTCAATGCCAGCAGCGGGCCGACACTCGCCACATAGAGCACCCCATTGACACTGACCAGGAACGCCACGACGGCAAAGGTCGAGAAGGGCTCCGGGTGCAAGGGCTCCGCGACCGCCAACGCGGAACCGCACAGGGCCCCAGTGGCGACCCCCACGAGCACCCTGGCCGGGACCTGCCGATCACAGCGGACCGGGAAGGCCGGATGGAGCCCGAACAGGGCCGCAAGGGCGGCAGCGACCAGGGCCGCGTGCTGAAATGACAGCACCTGGGGCACAGCCACCAGTGAAAGCACGCCGACCGCGACACCGACTCCGGTGCCCAACAACGCCACCTCCCGCCCGACGTAGAGGACGGCACCGGCGCCCCCCGCCAGGGCAGCGGCGGCGACATAGGTGGCCCTGCCTGCCCCGAGAAGCTCGAACAGGGCCGCGAGACCGATGAACAGGGGGGCGTAGATAAGTCCGATCAACCCCCAGATGACGGCCCGGAGGAAGGTCAGGCGGCGCCTGTTGCCGTGGAGATCCGCCGGGTCCGTCGTACGCGGCGCTGCATCCGCCCGCGGGCGGCCCGAATCGAGTGGTCTGGGGTTGATCGCCATACTGCAGGCGCCCAATGACGGCTACGGGTCCGCTGGGGGTTGGCCCGCCCCGCGCTCTGATGTATGAGGTCCCTCACCGAATTGGGACGGCGTCTGCGCGCTATCAGCAGACGCCGGCTCAATGGATAGCGGGGCCGAAAGGCCCCGCTCCTAGACCCACAGGGGGTCCCGACTCAGCACATCCGGCCTAGGCTCAACCGGCCTTCAAGGTCCAGGATGCACACCAGCCATTCACATTGACCAGCTTGCCCGGGAACAGGCTGCAACCGTGCCAGTCGCCCTCGCCCTGATCTAACAACAGGAACTGGCAGTTGGAGCAGTGCTGCTCCTCCGGGGCCGCGCCCGGACGGCCAGCGGCCGCGCGATCCGCCTGGGTGGCATCGGCATGGTACTTCAACGCAACCGCGGTGGGATCGTCCGCCGCGACGGCATTGGCCGGGGCATCGGCGCGGACGCTGCCCACACCGATCAGGTTCACAACCGGGATGGCGGCGGCCGTGCCGAGCATCAGCTTGACGGCATCGCGACGGCTCTTGCTCATTGGCTTGTCGGACATAGCTTGAAACTCCTGCGTCTCACGTGGTGACTGGTTCCGCCCCGGGGCAATGCCGGGGCGGGAGCGCATTCTCCTATAAGAATCTCTAAAAGGCGAGCCGCGCGGACCCCTTGCCAACCGGCGGCGCTATCTAAGATAGGTTCCCGCCCCGGCGAAGTGGGCCTTCCAATAGGGTGTATCCAGGCGCGACAGGATCACCTTGCGCTTGGACATGGAGGCATGGACGAAGCGGTCCGCATCGACCATCAGACCCACGTGGTCCACCCCACCCCTGCTGCCGAAGAACACTAGGTCCCCGGGGCGCAGGGACTTGGGCTTCACCGGATGGGCCCCCCGCAGCTGATCCGCCGAGTGACGGGGGATCGGGATCCCCGCGACATGGTGGGCATAGAGGGTGAGGCCGCTGCAGTCGAGCGCCCTCCCTGGTTGGCTAGCCCCAAAGCGGTATGGGGTACCGACCTGGGAGAGTGCCGCCGATACCACCTCCGCCCGCTTGCCGTTGAGTCCACCCCGCCCGGACCCGGCACAGCCCGACACTGCAAGCACCACGAGCAGGAGCAGCAAGGAACCGACTACCGGGCCGGATACGCTTCTCATAAATAGCTGACACTATCGAATGTAACTAAGTGTTCGTGATACTTTTAGACCCTCTTGACCGGTCTGTCAATTTAGGTCAGGCGTTACGACCGACGGGATGAGAAGGCAGGGGCTAGACTTGGGCGAGTCATCACGGTCGCGGTGCCGTTACGCAGCCGGCCCAACGGCATCCCCTTAAAGACCCGACTGGAGACGAACCGGGAGTTTCGCCTTGGGTTACGCCCTCAAGCGCCGCCACGTCCGGTTGGCTGGGAACTGCCACCTCGAGCTGGAGCCGGACGGCGAGCACCCGGAACGCTATCTCGTGCGCTTCTGCGGCCTAGACCGGGACCCGGCCGCGCGTGCCGCGACGCAGAAGGCCCGGGTTGGCCTCATGCTGGCCAATCTGCGGGGCGAGGCCGCGTTTCCGAGTCCACTCCCGCCCCGGATTACCATCGGCTGGCTGGACCGGGGCGGATGGCACCCGGGGCGCTCACCCATGGCCAGGGCCCTGGCGGACATGGAGGTGGTGCAACAGGCCATGGCCGAGCTGGATGCGGACCTGATGCTGCGGGTCGCCCTCGTCGCCGCCGCCTCCGAGGGGAAGGAACGCGGGACCTCCTCCAGGAGCAACCCGGCCGACTGACCCCGAACACTCCGAACACGACGCGGCAGCGCCCAAGGCGCGGTCCCGCACCGCCATGCGCTGCCCTGGTCGCTTTACCGCCAACCGGCTTGCCCTTACAGTTTGGGAATTAATAGCGACGCGCCCTACCCCCGCGCGCCCGACAACCCGACCCGCCCGGGCGAGGAGAATCCAACTTGAGCACGACCAAACACTGCCGACTGCTGATCCTCGGATCGGGTCCGGCCGGCTACACGGCCGCCGTCTATGCCGCCCGCGCCAACCTGAGCCCCGTCCTGGTGACCGGACTGGAGCAGGGGGGGCAGCTCATGACCACCACCGACGTGGACAATTGGGCGGGTGATCCCGACGGCGTCCAGGGTCCGGAGCTGATGGAACGGATGCGCCGTCACGCCGAGCGCTTCGAGACCGAAATCCTCTTCGACCACATCAACACGGCGGACCTCGGCCAACGCCCCTTCCAGCTTACCGGCGACTCGGCGCTCTACACCTGCGACGCGCTGATCATCGCCACGGGGGCTAGCGCCCGCTACTTGGGACTCCCCTCTGAGCAGGAATTTCGCGGCCGTGGCGTCTCCGCCTGCGCCACCTGCGACGGCTTCTTCTATCGCGGCCAGAAGGTCGCGGTGATCGGGGGCGGCAACACCGCGGTGGAGGAGGCCCTCTATCTCTCCAACATCGCCGCCGAGGTGACCCTGGTGCACCGCCGGGACGCCTTGCGCGCCGAAAAGATCCTCCAGCGGCACCTGCTCGAGAAGGCCGAGCACGGTAATGTCCGGGTTGCCTGGAACAGCACCCTGGACGCGGTGCTCGGGGACCAGAGCGGGGTCACCGGCATCCGCATCAAGAGCACCCAGGACGGATCCACCCGGGATCTGGACCTACATGGGGTCTTCATCGCCATCGGCCATCAACCGAACACCCAGATCTTCGAGGGGCAGCTCGACATGGCCGGTGGCTACATCAAGGTGAAGAGCGGCACCGAGGGCAACGCCACAGCCACCTCGATGCCGGGTGTCTTCGCCGCCGGGGACGTCTCCGACCATGTCTACCGGCAGGCCATCACCTCCGCGGGCACCGGCTGCATGGCCGCCCTGGACGCGGAGAAGTATCTCGACGCCCTGGCCGCCCAAGGGAAATAGGGGACCGGGGCGAGGGGGCGTCCGCCGGCCTCGCCCCCCGCCCCCCGCCTGATCCCAGTCCTGGCCCAGACCCGGCGGCCGGCGGTTTTGCTCGCCACGTTCCGCCCGCATGTCCGCGCTGTCGTGGTCGAACGTGCATACCCCCATGCAGACCTTCAGCACCCATGAGGCCATCGCCGAAATCCCCGCGGCGGACTGGAACCGGCTGGTAGACCCGGACGCCCCTTTCCTACGGCACGAGTTCCTCGTGGCGATGGAGCGGCACGGGTGTGTCGGTGAGCCGCTGGGCTGGATCCCCCGCCACCTGGCCCTCCGGGATGGCCAGGGGCGACTCCTGGCCGCCGCGCCCTGTTACCTCAAGCTCAATTCCTACGGAGAGCTGGTGTTCGATTGGGCCTGGGCGGATGCCTATCGGCGTAACGGCGTCCCCTATTACCCCAAGCTGGTGGTGGCCTCGCCCTATACGCCCGCGACCGGACCCCGTGTCCTGGTGGGACCGGGGCCCGATGACCAGGGGTACGCCCGCGCCCTGATCCAGGGCGCCATTCAGGCGGCGGAGCGGATGGGGGTCTCCTCACTGCATTGGCTCTTCACCACGGATGGAGAGACCCGTCTTCTCGAGGACCAGGGTCACCTGCGCCGCCTGGGCTGTCAGTTCCACTGGAGCAACGCCGGCTATGGCTCCTTCGACGACCTCCTCGGCACCTTCACGGCGGAGAAGCGCAAAAAGGTCAAGCGGGAGCGCCGGCGGGTAGAAGAGGCAGGCATCCTCCTGCGTCGGGTTCCCGGCGACCAGATGCAGGAGTCAGAGTGGGTCCGCTTCCACCGGCTCTACCGGAACACATTCGACCGGCACGGCGGCATACCCACCCTGACCCTGCCCTTCTTCCAGGAAATCGCGGAGACCATGGGCCAGCAGCTCCTGCTGGTGCTGGCCTACCACGGAAACGAGATGGTCGCCGCCGCCTTCAACCTGGTTGGGCGGCACTCCCTGTTCGGGCGTCACTGGGGTTGCGCCAAGGACTTCCACAGTCTGCATTTCGAGGCCTGCTACTATCAGGGCCTGGACCATTGCATCGCCGCGGGTCTCACCCGCTTCGAGCCCGGGGCCCAGGGGGAGCACAAGGTGAGCCGGGGCTTCCTGCCGACCCCGACGTGGTCCGCTCACTGGATCGCCGATCCCCGCTTTCGACAGGCGATCGGCCGATTCCTGGACCAGGAGACGGGGGGCATGGTGGACTACCTGGAGGAGATGCACAGTCACAGCCCGTACCGGGAACCGCCGCTCGGACCCCATCGGACCCCAATCTGAAGCCATGGTCCCCTTGTTGGACACCCAGGCCCCCCAGAGCTTCCCCGACGTCCATCGCGCCTTGCGGAACCCCAACGGTCTGCTCGCCGTCGGCGGGGACCTCTCACCGGAGCGGCTGCTGAGCGCCTACCGCCGGGGCATCTTTCCCTGGTTCAGCGAGGGCGACCCCATTCTCTGGTGGTCCCCGGACCCGCGCACCGTGCTCTTCCCTGAGGGGATCCGGATCTCGCGGAGCCTGCGCAAAAAACGGCTGCGACGCCGCCTCTTGGGGGTCACCCTGGACCGTGCCTTTGGGCCGGTGATCCGGGCCTGCGCGGCCCCCCGCGGGGCGGACGGGGGGACCTGGATCGTCCCCCGAATGGTCGGGGCGTACGAGACCCTGCACCGGCTCGGCTGGGCCCACTCGGTGGAGGTGTGGCAGGGGGAGCGGTTGGTGGGCGGGCTTTACGGGGTCGCCCTCGGAAGGGTCTTCTTCGGCGAATCCATGTTCAGCCGCGCGGACGACGCCTCCAAGGTGGCCCTGGTGCACCTGTGCGAGCGGCTCGGTGCCTGGGGCTTCGGACTCATCGACTGCCAGATGCGCACCGACCACCTGATGAGCCTGGGGGCACGGGAGATCCCGCGCAGCCACTTCGTCGCGCTCCTCGATCGTTTCTGCCCCCTTCCCGGCCCCACGGGCAGCTGGGACCAGGGAGAGATCCAGTTTCCCCAGGGGCCCGACCCGGGGCACCCTGATGGGCGCGAGGACCTCGACGGATGAAGCCCGGAAATGAGGGTGGACCAGAGCGTCAGTTGGCCCTCTACCTAACCGCCGAGCACCCCTGCTCCTACCTGGAGGGACTGAGCGCCCGCACCCTATTCGTGGACCCCCTGGCCCGCCTGGATACGGCCACCTACCAGGCCCTGGTGGAGCAGGGGTTCCGGCGCAGTGGATCCCACGTCTACCGCCCGGCCTGCCGAGGCTGCGCCCAGTGCGTTCCGGTGCGCATCCCGGTCAGCGCCTTCCGTCCCGACCGCTCCCAGCGACGCAACTGGGCGCGCAACGCCCGGGACCTGCGGTTGGTGGATGCGCACGCCGCCTTCGACCCGGCCCACTTCGCGCTCTATCTGCGCTACCTTGCCAACCGACACCCGGACGGCAGCATGGCGGATGACACCAGCGCCGAGAGCTACCGTCGCTTCCTGGTGGATCCCTGGGGCGGGGAGACGCACTTCCTAGAGCTGCGCCTCGGGGATCGATTGGCGGGGGTGGCGGTGACCGATCGGCTGGTGCACGGACTGTCGGCCGTCTACACCTTTTTCGATCCCGAGCTCGCGGAGCGTGCCCCCGGCACCCTCGCGGTGCTGGCCCAGATCGAGCTTACCCGGCGGCTTGGGCTGCCCTACCTCTATCTCGGCTACTGGATCAGTGCCTGCCGCAAGATGGCCTACAAGGACCGGTTCCGCCCCATCGAGGCATGGGATGGACGGGTCTGGCGGCGATTCGAGCGGGGCCAGACGTTCGGGGGCCTCTGATCGTGCCGGCGCCCATGCCCCTGGCCGGTCCCGTTTGGGCCTGGTCCCCTGTGCTATACTCCGGCCCCCTTGAGAACGGAGCTGTCCTTGCAGTCCACCTGAGCCATGTCCAAAGACGATGTCATCCAAATGGAAGGGACGGTCACGGAGACCCTGCCCAACACCGTGTTCCGCGTGCAGCTGGAGAATGGCCACACGGTCACCGCCCACATCTCCGGCAAGATGCGCAAGCACTACATACGCATACTCACGGGCGACAAGGTCACGGTGGAGTTGACTCCCTATGACCTGACCAAGGGACGGATCGTCTACCGCGCCCGCTGAGCCCCTGCGCGTTGGCCAAGCTCGTCAGCCCGGCCCGCCTGCTGGAGCAGAGAGACGGCAGGACCCGCACCGAGCGGGCGCTATTGGCGGTTCGGGCGGTAAGGAGGTCGATCACTGGGGCGCTCTACCCCCGTCGATGGTGAATCCCAACTCCCCCTCCGCATCCACATAGACCCGAACCGACCCGCCCCCTATCAAGGACCCGAACAAGAGCTCGTTCGCCAGGGGCTTCTTGATGTGGTTCTGGATCACCCGGGCCATCGGGCGGGCACCCATCTTGGGGTCATAGCCCCGCTCCGCGATCCAGGCGCGCGCATCGGCGTCCACCCTCAGGGCCACCTTCTTGTCGGCGAGCTGCTGCTCCAGCTCGAAGATAAACTTGTCCACCACGCTTCTGATGGTCTCGGTTCCCAGAGAGGTGAACTGCACCACCGCGTCTAGGCGATTGCGAAACTCCGGCGTGAAGTAACGCTTGAGGGCCTCCAGCCCATCCGTCGAGTGGTCCTGCTCAGAGAAGCCAATGGATCGCCGCGCGGTCTCCTCCGCACCCGCGTTGGTAGTCATCACCAGCACCACGCTACGGAAGTCGGCCTTGCGGCCGTTATTGTCGGTGAGAGTTCCGTGATCCATGACCTGCAGCAAGAGATTGAAGACGTCCGGGTGGGCCTTTTCGATCTCATCGAGTAGCAGCACGGCATGGGGATGCTTGTTGATCTCCTCGGTGAGGAGCCCACCCTGGTCGAATCCGACGTAGCCAGGGGGGGCGCCGATGAGGCGCGACACCGTATGGCGCTCCATATACTCCGACATGTCGAAGCGGATCAGCTCCATCCCCAGGATGCGGGCGAGCTGGCGCGTCACCTCCGTCTTGCCCACCCCGGTGGGGCCGGTGAACAGGAAGGAGCCGATGGGTTTCTCGTCGTGGCCGAGACCCGAGCGGTTCATGCGGATGGCGGAGGTGAGGGCGTCGATGGCCGCGTCCTGACCGTAGACCACCATCTTGAGATCCCGGTCGAGGTTGCGCAGGGACTCCGTATCGGACACGGAGACCTTCTTGGGCGGGATGCGGGCGATCTTGGCCACGATCGATTCGACGTCGCCGACGTCGATGCGCTTCTTGCGCTTGGCCGGGCTCATGAGCTGGACATTGGCCCCCGCCTCGTCGATCACGTCGATGGCCTTGTCGGGTAGGTGGCGGTCGTTGATGTAACGGGCTGAGAGCTCGGCGGCTGCCCGAAGGGCCGGGTTCGTGTAGGTGACCTGGTGGTGGGACTCGAAGCGGGACTTGAGCCCCTTCAGGATCTCCACGGTCTCCTCGACGCTCGGCTCCTCGATATCGATTTTCTGGAAGCGCCTTGCCAGGGCCCGGTCCTTCTCGAAGATCCCCCGGTACTCCTGGTAGGTGGTGGAGCCGATGCAGCGCAGGTCACCGGAGGCCAGAACCGGCTTGATCAGGTTGGAGGCGTCCATCACCCCGCCGGAGGCCGACCCCGCACCGATAATGGTGTGGATCTCGTCGATAAAGAGAATGGCCTTGGGCTGACGCTTGAGCTGGGCCAACACGGCCTTGAGCCGTTTTTCGAAGTCGCCCCTGTACTTGGTGCCCGCCACCAGACCGCCCAGGTCCAGGGCATAGATGACCGCGTCGCTCAGGATCTCCGGTACCTCCCGATCCACGATCTTCTTGGCAAGCCCCTCGGCGATGGCCGTCTTGCCCACCCCCGCCTCGCCCACGAAGAGCGGGTTGTTCTTCCGCCGCCGGCACAGGATCTGGATGGTGCGCTCCACCTCGGCGGCGCGCCCGATCAGGGGATCGATCCGGCCCTGCCGGGCCATCTCGTTCAGATTGGTGGCGAAGCTCTCCAGCGGGCTGCTGCCCTCCTTTTCCTCGCCCCGGGGCTCCTCCCCCTCACCATGGATCTCGTCCTCCGGATTCTCGCCAGGGACCTTGGAGATGCCGTGTGAGATGTAGTTAACGACGTCGAGCCGGGTGACGTCCTGCTGGTTGAGCAGATAGACCGCTTGGGAGTCCTGCTCGCTGAATAGAGCCACCAGGACATTGGCGCCCGTGACCTCCTTCTTGCCCGCGGACTGCACATGAAAGACCGCGCGCTGGAGCACCCGCTGAAACCCCAAGGTGGGCTGGGTATCCCGCTCCTCGTTGGGTGGGATAAGAGGGGTCGTCTCGTCGATGAAGGCGGTAACCTCCCGCCGCAGACGGTCGGCATCCGCCCCGCAGGCCCGCAAGACCTTCGCCGCGGCCGGATTATCCAACAGCGAGAGCAGCATGTGCTCCACGGTCATGTACTCGTGGTGCTTCTCCCGGGCCTCCTTGAAGGCGCGGTTCAGGGTGAACTCCAGCTCTTTACTCAGCATCGGACTTGTCCAAACCGGGTTAGGAAAAATGTCGCTCGCGATCGCCCCGCATCTTCGACGGACAAGGTCAGGGCGCCCTCAGGCCTCTTCCAGGGTGCACATCAGGGGGTGCTGATGGGTCCGGGCGTAGTCGTTGACCTGTTGGACCTTCGTCTCCGCGATGTCTCGGGTGTAGACCCCGCACACCCCAACCCCCCGAGTGTGCACGTGTAGCATGATCTGGGTGGCCTTCTCCCGATTCATCGCGAAGAAGGTCTCCAGAACCTGCACGACGAACTCCATGGGGGTGTAGTCGTCGTTGAGCAACAAGACCTTGAAGAGCGGCGGCCGACGCAGCTTGGGCCGCGCCTCCTGAACGGTGAGCCCGGTTTCGCGTTCCTCGCTCGGGTTGTCGTCGCTCATGGTTCGGGATTCTAGACGAGTTTTCGTGCGTGGCGAGCGTCGCCCTCTAGACCCTCAGACCGCGGTGGGCACGGTAGCGGTTAGAGTGGACAAGGGATCGGGCTTGACCGCCTGACCTGTCGCTGGGGGCCGGCCCGCAGCGGGTTTCTTGCCGAAGGACCCGGGGCAGTTCATCATTTGACCATGCAAATCAGGTCACTATACTAGCGACGTATGGCGCCCCCCGCCGCTTTCAAGATCCGGCGCCATACCACAACAAGAGACAGTCACCGAGGAAGACTCGGAACCCCCGGAGGAGTACCCAAAAATGATCAGCGGTATCGTCAAATGGTTCAATAACGCCAAGGGTTACGGGTTCGTCAAACCCGACGGCCGGGAGGAGGACGTATTCGTCCATTTCTCGGCCATCGACATGGACGGCTACAAGACCTTGCGCGAGGGGCAAAAGGTCGAGTTCGAGGTCACTCAGGGACCCAAGGGCCTGCACGCGGCGCGGGTCCACCGGGTGAGCTGAGGACAGGCCCCCCGAGCGCCTGCCCCCCAGACACCGGATCGGCAGACGAGGGGCCCTCGGGGTGAGCCGTGAGGCCCTGGTATCGAGCGCGCGCGCTCGGCGCAGAGCCCCCCTCACATCTTGCCCACGACGGCGTTGCCGAAGCCGGAGCAGCTGACCTTGCTGGCCCCCGTCATCAGGCGCTCCAGGTCATAGGTGACGGTCTTGGCCGCGATGGCCCCCTCCACGCCCTTGATGATGAGGTCCGCCGCCTCGGCCCAACCCAGGTGGCGCAGCATCATCTCCGCGGAGAGGATGAGCGAGCTGGGGTTGACCTGATCCTTTCCCGCATATTTGGGGGCGGTGCCGTGGGTCGCCTCGAACATGGCCACGGAATCGGACATGTTGGCCCCGGGCGCCATGCCGATGCCGCCGACCTGGGCGGCGAGCGCGTCGGAGATGTAGTCCCCGTTCAGGTTCAGGGTCGCGATGACGTCATAGTCCCTGGGGCGTAACAGGATCTGCTGGAGGAAGGCATCGGCGATCACATCCTTGATCACGATGTCCCGGCCGGTCCTGGGACTCTTGATGCGGCACCAGGGTCCACCTTCCAGCTCCACGGCACCGAATTCCGCCCTGGCAAGGTCGTAGCCCCACTGTTTGAAGGCCCCCTCGGTGAACTTCATGATATTGCCCTTGTGGACCAGGGTGAGCGAGGGGCGGTCGTTGTCGATGGCGTACTGGATGGCCTTCCGCACTAGGCGCTGGGTCCCCTCCCGGGAGACGGGCTTGATGCCGATCCCTGAGCTCTCGGGGAAGCGGATCTTGGTGACGCCCATCTCCCGCCGGAGGAAGTCGATGACCCGCCGCACCTCAGGCGTCCCTTCCTGCCACTCGATCCCCGCGTAGATGTCCTCGGAGTTCTCCCGGAAGATCACCATGTCCGTGTGCTCCGGCTCCTTCAGTGGGCTCGGCGTCCCGCTGAAATAGCGGACCGGGCGCAGGCAGACGTAAAGGTCCAGCTCCTGACGAAGGGTCACGTTGAGAGAACGGATGCCGCCGCCCACCGGGGTGGTGAGGGGCCCCTTGATGGAGACCACGAACTCCTTGACCGCCCGCAGCGTCTCCTCGGGCAGCCACACGTCCTCCCCATAGGCCCGGGTCGACTTCTCTCCGGCGAAGACTTCCATCCAGTGGACACGCCGCCGGCCCCCGTAGGCCTTGGCCACCGCGGCGTCCGTCACCTGGATCATCACCGGGGTGATGTCGATCCCAATCCCGTCCCCCTCGATATAAGGGATGATGGGCTGGTCCGGTACGGACAGGGAGAGGTCCGGGTTGACCTGGATCTTCTCGCCGATCGCCGGGACTTGAATCTTCTCGTAGGCCATGGGTGCTGGTCTCTTGCGTCGCAGGGAAGGGTCCAATGCTACCATCGCCCCGGCCCGCCCGCGCGAAGCGGGTGGCGCCCGGTGCGCATCGCCATCGGCGACTTCGCGCTCGGTCAGCTGGTGCCGGGCCAGCACCGTATCCTCAATGCCCGCCCCCAAGCCGGCTAGCACCCACTGTGCTAGCATCGCGACCTTCGAAAGCGCAAGCGCGGCACCTCAGACTGGCGCTGCGAACAGGGTCCTAAGGTCACGGGGTATTTCGGGTGAAATCGAGCAGTTACGCGACCCTCGGGTCGATCGCATTGGTCGCGGGGTTATTGGGTGGCTGCGCCGGGACGCCAACGGTGCCCTCCGAGTCCGCATGGGACATCGGCAATCGGCCCCAGATGCTGATGCCGGGGGCCGTCCGCTCGGAGGTCAAGGGCCTCGCCATGGGTGCCGCGCGGAGCAAGGGTTGGACCATCACCAAATCGACGGAGGATCGGCTCGTGGTCCAGCGGCCAGTGGATCCCGGCTCGGCCACCGCGGCCGCCCTGGGGACCTCCGCCAGCACGATCCCACCCGTCATCGAGGTGACCTCTGCCTTTGTCCAGCGTTCGGACGGCGTCCTTGTGGCCCTGGGCGCGGAGCTGGTCAGCCAACCCCCGGGCGAGAAGGCACCCACGCGGGTCGACTACACCGAGACTTACCGGGATGCCCTGACCCGCTCCCTGGAATCCCTGCGGTCCAACTGGGCGGCGAATCGTCAACGGGTGGCCAGCTCGACGCCGACCCAGGCGGTCCGCGCCGAGGGGGACGCCGAGCGCTCGGATGGGGGTCAGGCCAGCTCCGACCCCCTGGTCCAGGTCTGGGCCGACGCCTTGGAGGAGGAGAAGGCGTCCAAGGGGGCCCCGAC
The DNA here is from genome assembly GCA_041753195.1 of Chromatiaceae bacterium. Classification (GTDB taxonomy): domain Bacteria; phylum Pseudomonadota; class Gammaproteobacteria; order Chromatiales; family Chromatiaceae; genus Thiodictyon. Next base: position 109 of record JBGSUY010000231.1, on the reverse strand, counting down.
CTCGGGTGGGACGACCCGGGCGCCCAGCTACTCCAGGTCCGCAGAGCCACCGACCCCAAGGGCTCCGGAACCGGAGCCCCGGGTCGCGTCCCAGCCCCCGAGCTCCGCC
>JBGSUY010000230.1:0-9768 GCA_041753195.1 Chromatiaceae bacterium | reverse complement strand
GATTGATTTTGAATAAAAGAACTGCGGCGTTTCAGCGACTGAAAGGCAGGCACTGGACGTTATTCAGTGAATGCTAATATTGCGACGCGCATTCGTGGTCGCTTATATACTAACGCTCGCAGAAGTACAAAACTTCAGCTCGATAAGTATCCCGTCTTCGTTGAAGAGATTGCCACGACCGATACCGACTGCACGACCGTCGACGACATCGTGGCCCGCCTTCGCGATCGGGTTCAGGCCCATCCGGGCGCATCCGAGATCGCCGTGTGCGACCATCTCGCCCATGTGAAGGCCCAGTCCGAGGGTAAGGTGGCCGAGGGGATCCGCGGAAGTGAGCACCTGATCTTCTGCCTGAGCAACGCCATCCCCAACGCCTTGATCGCCGCGGTAAAACCGCGTGCCGTCTCGATGGTGGAGACCGACGACCGCTTCGTCCTCTCGTGGCTCGAGGCCCCCATGGAGGGGCCGAATCAGGTCATCGCCGGTTGGGTCGAGGCCTTGCGGAAAGGCTGAGCCGAGACCGAAGAGGCGCGGCAGTCTGCGGTGCAGCCGTCTCCCAGGGGAGCGGATGCGTCCCTTGGCCGTTATGCAGCGGGAGGGCATGGTGGATCGCTTCACACGCAACTACGCAATCGGGCTCGGGGGCGTCCTTGCGGCACTGGCCGTGGTCTGGTTCCTCTCGAGCTGGGATCCAGGAGCCTCGAAGCTGAACGCGCTCTTGGCGAGCGACGCCGAACTCGCGGCCTACCCCTATCCGTTTCGGGTGGAGTCGCTCAACGACGGCGTAGCGACCCTAAAAAGTCCCCGTTCATTCGAAGTCCCCGTGATCCGCTACCTGGCGGTCATCGAGCCGCGGCTGGCGGGTAAGGATGCGGGCCATCCTGACGTGATGGCGGCACAGGCCGCCCTGGCTCACCATCAGAAGCGTGCCCAGGAGATTATCGAACGGCAGCCGGACGTCAAGGCCGTTCGCTGGGTGCTCGACCGGGACTGGTATGCGGTTCGGGGGATTACGATCCAATAAAGCCTGCCCGGGCGCCGAGCCAAACCCGAGTTGATCCCTGCTCGTCGCTGACGATTCGACTGACGGTGATTTCATTAGAGGTGGGATGGTATTTGGCCATGAACGGATTGCGAATTCGCAATGGCAGAATCTGCTTACCCTAACGAAGGACCACCCATGGCAGTGCGCCGCTATCGGTTTGCGAATTCGCAATAGAGAGCACCGATGCATCTAGTCCGGAAGAACGATTAGCCAGAGACACCCGTGTTCGCTACCATTTTCCTCAACGCCGGGCCGCGGGTCCGGAAGTGAAACCCCAAGACCATTTCGGAGATTGATCATGGAAACAACCGCTCAGAATGCTCCCGTCCTGCCGCGTCTCAACGAGCCCGCTCCCGCCTTCGATGCGCCGACCACCCATGGCCGGAAGAAGCTCGAGGACTATCGTGGAAAATGGTTGGTGCTGTTCTCGCATCCGGCCGACTTCACGCCCGTGTGTACCACGGAGTTCATTGCCTTCGCCAAGCGCCACGCCGATTTCCAGGCGATCAACTGCGAGCTGCTGGGGCTGTCCATCGACAGTCACTATTCGCACATCGCCTGGGAGCGCAATATCAAGGAGAAATTCGGCGTCGAGATCGGCTTCCCGATCATCGCCGACCTGTCGATGCAGGTGGCCAAGGCCTACGGGATGATCCAGCCGGGGGCGAGCGACACCTCCGCCGTGCGGGCCACCTTCATCATCGACCCGGAAGGCATCTTGCGCGCCATGGTGTATTACCCCATGAGCAACGGCCGCTCCATCGACGAGTTCGTGCGTCTGGTCAAGGCCATGCAGACCTCTGACCAGTACAAGGTGGCGACACCGGAGGCCTGGCAGCCCGGGGACAAGGTGATAGTTCCACCGCCTGCCACGGCGGAGGCGGCCGCGGCCCGCATGGACGAGGGCTACGAGTGCACCGACTGGTACTTCTGCAAGAAGGCCCTGTAACCAAGTGACGGGTGTCGGGAAAAGTCCGCGGGGTCCAGGCCCCGCGGCCCCTTTGTTCGGCGCACGCCCGGTCCATCTCATCTCGGGGACACGGCATCCCGTCTCCAAAGATCTCTGCTGGGATTACCGTAGTCCCCTACGAAAACGAAGGTACGGGTGGCCCCATCGGTCCGACCTTCTCCGCGATCGCTTGGCCAACGAGTGCCCGAACCGCCTCGGCGCTGTCTAGCGCCAGCGCCTGCTCCCAAAGCCGCTGAGCATCCCGGCTTGACCAGCTTCGAATCAGGCGGCGAATTCGTGGCATGGCGCTCCCGGAGACGCTGAGTGAGTCGACCCCGAGACCCAGGAGCAGCAAGGCCCCCTGCGGATCTCCGGCCATCTCACCGCAGACACTGACAGGGATGCCCCGCTGCCTGGCGCCCTGCACCGCCAGCGCGATCATGCTCAGCACCGCCGGGGTCAATGGATCACAGAGGGCATCGAGGCCGGGATTGGTCCGGTCCGCGGCGAGGACGAACTGGGCCAGGTCATTGGTTCCGATCGACACGAAATCGGCAAGCCCAGCCATCGCGTCGATGCGTAGCGCCGCCGCGGGCACCTCCACCATGACCCCGATCGGTGGCCGCACGCACCCGGTGACAGTCTCCAAGACCTCACGGTAGGCCTGATCGATCAGCCGCCTGGCCGCATGGACCTCGGCGGGAAGGGTGACCATGGGCAAGAGGAGGCGCAGATTGCCGATCCCCGCGTTGGCCCGCAGGAGCGCCCTGAGCTGGGCGAGGAAGAGCTCGGGATTGGCCAACAGCAGGCGGATGCCGCGCTGGCCGAGGGCCGGGTTTGGCTCGGACTGGAGCAGATAGGGCAGCGGCTTGTCGCTGCCGGCGTCCAGGGTGCGGATGGTGACGGGGTGCGGCGCGAAGGCCTCCAGCAGCTCCCGGTAGATGGCGCTCTGGGCCTCCTCACCCGGCATCGTGTCCTGGATCAGGAACGGGATCTCGCTGCGGTAGAGCCCAACGCCCCGGGCACCGGCCTCCTTCGCCATCGGGATCTCGCCGAGCAGTGCGATGTTGGCCTGGAGATCGACCGTCACGCCGTCGCTGGTTCGCGCGGGCAGATCCCGGTCCATCGCCAGATCCGCCGCTCGGTGACGCTCCTCCGCCGAAAGACGCGTGTATTCGGCCAGGACCTCCGGCTTCGGATCGAGGATGACCCGCCCCCGATAGCCATCAAGGATCGCCTGCCGGCGTCCGTCGCCGTCCGTAAGCTTGAGGCCAGCGACACCGACCACCGCCGGGATACCCAAGGCCTTCGCGATAATCACACCGTGGGACAGGGGCGATCCACCGGTGCAAACCAGACCCGCCAGTCGCTCGCGTGGAATCGCCATGATGCAGGCAACCCCCAGTCCTTCGCCCATCAGCAGGGTCCGTCCGGGAGGCTGCCAACCCTTGTCGTCACAGTCCGTCAGGTGGAGAAGCAACCGTCGGCCAACGGCACGGATGTCCTCGGCCCGGGCGCGCAGATAGGCGTTCTCCATCGCCTCAAACTGGGCAGAGATGCTATGGACCGCGTCCCGCAGGGCCGCTGGTGCCCAAAGACCATCGTGGATACGCCGGGTCAGCTCTTCCCAGAGGATCGGGTCATCCAAAAGTAACCGATAGACCGCGGACAGGCCATGCAGCTCAGGGGGTACTTGCTCAGCCCCTTGCTCTGCCTGCGCACCCAGTTCCCGGCGCAGAGCTCCCAAGGCCTCCTCCAGCACCTGCAGCTCGGCGTGGGGATCGATCGCTGGCCGATCCGGCACGGTCTCCAGGGGGCAAAGCGCGGCGGGGGCGAACAGGACGCCGATCGCGACACCCGGAGAGGCCGCCGATCCGAGGAAGAGGGACTGACCCCGCAACGCCTCCTGCGGCCTGTTTACCCGTGAATCAGCGTCGAGCTCAACTGGCATTCCGGATCTCTACAAGACGTCAAACACCGATCAGCGGGGGTCAGCCTTAGTTCACCACGAATGCCGACATGCCCGCCCCCAGTTTCGTCAATTGTTTCCAGATTGGCCGGGACGCTTAGCCGGTCTCAGATGTAGCCCTGTGGCGCTTGATGCTTCCTGGCTGCTCGCGTTCCCAAAATCGACGGCAAGCCGTGCCTCAAGCCTTCGACATGACGATGATTACGGCGACCAGAACCCCGCCAGCCAGGGCGACCAGGCTGAATCGCCTATGCTCCTGCTCGGCCCGCGGCAGGAGGTGTGTTGCGCCAACGTACACGAGTGCTCCGGCGGAGAGCGCGAGCAGGGCTCCGAGCGTCGGTCTCTCGATTGCACTGATCAGCGGATAGGAAACCAACATCCCGAGAGGCGTCGTCGCCGCTGCCGCGAAAAAGGCCAGGGCCATGGCCTTGGGCTCCGAAAAGCCTCCGCGCACCAGCAAGAGGTAGGTGATGATGCCCTCGGGGAATTCATGCAGGACCATACCCATGGTCGCCAGATAGCCCGTGAGGATGCTGACCGTAAAGGCGATGGAGTAGATGAACCCGTCGATAAAGGAATGAAAGCCGATGCCCAGCATGGGAACGACGCCGATGGCGTAGGCCTTCTTATCCGGATCTCGTTGGCAGACGAACGCGGTGACAAAACGGTTAAAAAGGTGCAACCCAAAGAACCCGACGAGCAGCCAGATCGGGGCCTGAGGATTCATCGTGAAGGACTTGGGGATGATGTGCAGAAAGGAGGCAGCGATCAGCACGCCGGCGGCGAAGCACATGAAATAGGTGGTGTTTCGCTGTCCCCAGTCGGCAAATCGGCGAATCGTGTAAATGCCGATTGACGTGACGAAAGCTGCCAACAGGCTGGTTCCCAGCGCCGTCCAGAATGTGTTCTCCACGCCTTAGGCCCCTCCGTTTTCCTGGCTCAGACGGCCTTCACTTCGAGAGCCGTTATTGAGGCTAGCGCTGCTTTACTGGCACTTGCGCCCCGAGACCACGACGAAGGCGCAGCGCCCGCGTCCTGGCTGCAAGGGCTCGACATCGCGGATCTCCACCAGAGGCCGGGACACGGTCTGTCCCCAGGCGCTGATTGCGAAGCCGGCCTGACCCAACAGCCGCTCAATGTCTTCCGCGCTGTAAAAAGTCGCCTCGCGATAGAAGACATTCTCCGCCTGATGAGCCAAATAGTCCTGACCGAGCGGACTCTCGCGATCAATGAGCCCGATCACGAGTGACCCGCCCGGTTTGAGCACGCGATAGGCCTCGGCGAGCATGCGCTCCGGCGAGTCCACGAAGCAGATCGTGGTGACCACCAGGGCATGATCGAAGCTGGCCGGGGCGAACGGGAGATTCTCGGCCACCCCATGAACGACCTCGATGCCACGCGCGGCGGCAAGCGCCAACATCCGCGGCGAAGGGTCGACGCCGACCTGGATGCCCAAGGGCGCCGCGAAGCGCCCGCTCCCTACACCGATCTCGACGCCCAGTCCCGACCAGGGCAGGAAGGCCCGCAGAGCAAGCAGCTCCGATAGATAGGCCGCCTCATGCCGTTGGAACCAGGCCTCGTAGCGGCTCCAGCGGGTATCGAAGGGTGCGACCCTAGGCATCGCCGTCCTTTCAAGTCGGGGTGGATCCCTCCCTATCCAAAACGCCCCCCTCCCCCGCCGCGATCGCTTCGAGCCGCGCGACGATGGACTCGACATGCCGCGCGGCCAAATGCTCATCCAGGGGGCGGCCAGAGAGGGCTGCTTGGGCCAAATCAGGGAGATAGGGCACCGAGCCGATAACCCCGGTGCTCAACTCTTCCAGCAGATCCATCATCTGGGTCGCCATGGCCTGGGATTGCGCCTTGTTCAATACGAAGCAGACATTCTCTGTCTGCATCTCTTTCGCAAATCCGCTGATTCTCCGGGCGATTGAAACGGATTCCCGCGTGCAGTCGAGGATTCCCAAGATGATATCCATGCGATCGGGTATGCGTCGGCCAAAATGCTCGACCCCGGCCTTCTCGTCAATCAGACTGACAACCGCGTCTTCGATCAGGAAGTCCCGGACCACCTTCTCGAGGGGTCCGTCGCACCCTTGGCCATAGGTCTCGATCTTTCCGGCCTGAAGCAGCCGAAGACCGCCTTTCTCGAGGGAGTACTCGGGACCGATCTCCCGGGATAGATTGATGGGCCTATCTGGCACCGGGTCTTGGTCGCCGATCCGCGTCAATGGTGAGGGATCATCGACGGGGCAGGTTACCCTCTCAACACCGCCGAAGAATTCGATCAACGGCCTGGGCTCGCCCTGAACCCCCACGCCAAACAACAGGCGCACCAGCCCCTCGGGGTTCGAGGCATCGCCGTCGAGGACCATGACCTGGTAGCCCTGCTCCTGAAGGACGGCGGCGAGCAAGGCCACCAGGGTGCTCTTGCCGCTTCCACCCTTCCCGCACACCAGGATGCGTTTGCGCAGGAGTGGCTTCCAGGTTGGATCGACAGGAGGTCGTACGACTGGACTCGCATCTGCCAAGGTCATATCGCCATACCTCCCAGTGTCCACCTATGTCATCGTGATGCGCGTGACGCGGCGATCAATGGGCATCAAGTCATTCCGCCGGTGCGCTCGACCAGCTCGATCTGGCGGCCGACGCCGCCCTCACGGAAGCCTGCGCCGTAGACCCGACGAAACGCCGCCTTTGCCGCATCCCCCGTGCAATGGGTCGGGACAACCTGAGCGACGCCGAGCGATTGCAGGGCGCGGATCGAACGGTCGATCTCCGCGGCGTCCGCATACATCAGGTGAAAGCCCCCGATCGCCCAGTCGACCGGCCTCCTAAGCAGGCGCACGGCCCGCTCGACGATCCGCTCCATGCCGGGATGGGCGCAGCCGCTGATCGCGGCGGTGACGCCACCGGCGTCGATCACCATCCCTTGCTCAGGAGGCTGGCTGTCGAGCATGCCGGTGGAAAAGATCCCGGGTGCCAGCAGACGCGGCTCAGCTCCGATCACAATCAGCTCGCCGCACAGGGTGCGCAGGTCATGGATCAGATGCTTGGAGAAACCCTCGTGCAAGGCGACGGTGACCCCTGGATTCTGCTCCAGGAAGGAGTCCAGCCCGCCCATGTGGTCCCAGTGCGGGTGCGAGAGAAAGAGCAGGTCCACCGACTCTGGCGCAAGGTCAAGGGCGGCCATGTTCCTGAGCAGTGCACGGCCATTGCTGCCGGTATCGAACAGGATAGTTCGGCCCTCCAGCTGAATGAGCGCGGCGAACCCCCAGAGGCTTGTCAACCCTGGGAGACCCGGTTCGTTGTCGAACAGGATCGTCAGCCGCGGTCCAGTTGTCATCGGTGGTTTCTCTCAGATGGACGCCGGGGTGACAGGGACTCTAACCCAAGACGTCCGGTTAGGTCCCTGAAGGGAGCATCACGGGGAGCCGACTTCCAACCCATTCGCCACCCGCTGTGCTAACCGGGCGAAGGCCCGGCTCGCCGACGCATTGGGCTGGACTGCGGTCAGCGGCTGACCCAGCTCACCGCTCTCACGCAGGGCGATGTCGATGGGCAGGGTCGCGAGCAGCGGGATCTCGAGGTCCCGGATAAGGGCCTCGCCGCCGCCGGAGCCGAAGATCGGGAAGGAAGCCGATCGAAATCGCTTTGAGGCCGAAGCACTCAGGCGGCACGATCATCCCTCCCGAAGAGATGGGCCGCGCACGGAGACCCAGCATGACCGGGACGCTGGGACCATAGACATCGGCGTCCAATAGGCCGATACGCAGGCCCCGCAGGGGCCAACGCCACCGCGAGATTCACGGCGACCGTGGTCTTGCCGACGCCACGCTTACCGCTGGCGACGGCAAGAAAGCGGGCGACCCCCTCGATGCGGGGAAGGACGGGCACCCGGGCCCCTGGTCTTTCAGACTCTGTCATCGTTTTCTACCTCTCGGATCGGCTCGTGCCCCCAGGGTGGTCAGCGTCTCCTTAGTCTAGCCGCCGTCCATCCTGACGCCGGCCACGGGCGTGCCGCAATCCGGACAGCGCCCCTCCCGCACCCGGTTGGCGAGTACATAGAACCCGTAGCGCTCGATCAACAGGGTGCCACACTGGTGGCAATAGGTGTTCTCCCCGCCGTCGCCGGGAACATTGCCCGCGTAGATGTAGTGCAATCCGGCGTCCTTACCGATGGCCGCGGCCCGGTGCAAGGTATCCACCGGGGTGACCGGCACGTTGCTCATCTCGTGGGCCGGATAGAACCGGGAGACGTGCCAGGGAATCTCTGGGGACAGAGAGCAAACGAAGTCCGCGATCTCCTTAAGCTCCGTGTCGGAGTCGTTGATCCCGGGGATCACCAGGGTCGTCACCTCCAGCCAGACGCCCAGCTCGTAATAGCGGCGAATCGCCTCCAGGATCGGCTGCAGCTTCACCCGGCTGATGTGCCGGTAGCTCTCCTCCCGGAAGAACTTGAGGTCCACGTTGGCCGCGTCCAGCACCTCGGCCAGCTCCCGCTGGGGGGCCTCATTGATATAGCCGCTGGTTACGAAGATGTTCTTCAGACCCTGCGCCTTGGCCAGTCGCGCCGTGTCGATCGCCAGCTCGTAGAAGATGGTGGGCTCGGTGAAGGTGTAGGCGATGGTGCGCGCACCGCTGTCGCGGGCGGCCTGGACGATCTGGGCCGGGGTCACCGGCTCGCCGGGCATCTCCGCCGCGAGGTTGGCGAGGCGGGGACAGATAGGCTCTGCGTCCTGCTCCGTGCCGCGCGCGTCGATCCGTTTGGGCAGATGCTCCTTCGGCCACTGGGAGATCTGCCAGTTCTGGCAGAAGGCGCAGCGCAGGCAACAGCCCACCGTCGCGATGGAATAGGCCGTGGAGCCTGGATGGAAGTGGAACAGTGGCTTCTTCTCGATCGGCTCCAGGTTACGGGCGACGACCCTGTCGTAGACCAAGGTGTAGAGCTTGCCGCCAACGTTGTAGCGCACGGCGCAGACCCCGCGGCCGCCATCGGGGATCCGGCAGTCGTGGGGACAGAGGGTGCACAAGACCTTACGATCCGGCAGCGGCTCGTAGAAGCGGGCTTCGTGTAGGGTGGTCATGATCTCGGTTCTCAAGGCGTCTCGATTTCCAGCCGGGGACCAAGTTTTTGCTCCGCGCCCGCGGTTCGCTCGCCGATTCCGACCCAATCTCCAGGCGCAGGCAACAGTCAGCTTGCGGGCAAATACAGGTGCTGAAAGAAGCTGAGGGGCTGCATTCCCTCCACCACAGGCGCCTGGACGATCCTACACTCGCAGTTTAGATCCCTACCCTCTCTCCCATCGGGGCCGTCGCTGAGCGCAGCCTCCGTTGCTCCCGGAAGACGCCCAAAAAATTCTGTTCCCCTATCTTTCGGGACGCGACGACATTGGTCATGGTCCACCCCGTCTCGTCCTGCCAATGTGTCAACCGTGGCTCCAGGAATGGCCCCAGCAGCCACAGGCAGTGCGACCGCTCCACGGACTGGGGGCAAGCTGTCGCTTCGAATTCGGGGGTTGAGTGATGACCGACCTGACGGACGGCGAGATCCGCGCCCTCAACGAGGCGCTCGACGACGAGTACCAGGCCTGGGCGACCTACGATCAGGTCATCGCCGACTTTGGCGAGGTAGCGCCCTTCAGGCACGTCCGCGAGGCGGAGGCGCGGCACATCGCCGCGCTGCGCACCCTCTTCGCCCGCTACGGTCTCGCGGTGCCAGAGAACCCATGGCCTGGGCGCGCACCACGCTTTGCCAGCCTCACCGAGGCCTGCGACGCGGGCGTCGCGGCGGAGGTCGCCAAC
>JBGSUY010000229.1:0-6060 GCA_041753195.1 Chromatiaceae bacterium | reverse complement strand
CCTCGCCGAAGTGGGGGCCGCGATGGACGGAATCGGGGTACCAGCCCTCCACCGCGGCCGCCGCCCAGGCGGCGTCCTTGTCCTGATGGCAGCCATTGCAGGCATTGGGAGTGCCGATCTTAATGGTCAGATCGGGTCGCGGCACCCGCAGGCTGTGATCGGCCCGCTCGTCCACCACCATGTAGGTGCGCTGGGCCATGTGGCAGGCCACGCAGGCGGCGCCAACGGAGCCGACCTGGTGGTGATGGTGCTCGGGCGCGTCGTAGCGGGCGGCCACATGGCAGCGGGCGCAGACGGCGTTGCCCTCGGCGTGCAGTTTCAGGCTGTGGGGGTCGTGACAATCGCCGCACACCACCCCCTGGTGGTACATGCGGCTCTGGGTGAAGGAGCCGAAGACATAGACCTCGTCCTTGATCTGGCCGTCGGGGAAGTAGAGGTTGGGCTCCAGGAAGGCGAGCCGGAAGCCCTGGTGCAGCGACTCGCCTGGTTTCAGCTCCTCCCAGAGGCGTCCCCGGCGGGAGTGGCACTGGGCGCAGGTCTCGGTTTGGACCTGGGGACCGCCCGGGGGCGTACGCGGCACCGAGAGCCTCGGCTTTCCCGTCTGGGGGTCGATCTGCCAGACGCCCCCGTCCCTGTCCTTGAGGTCCACCAAGAGGCCACGGGCGGCGGCATCCGGCGCTGGGCCTTCCGACGTCCCTTCCTGGGCCTTGCCCTCCGCCGGCTCGGCCTGGCTGGCCGCGTAGTCCCTGGCCCACTCCACGTGGCGGGCACCGGGACCATGGCAGGCCTCGCAGGCTACATTGATCTCCGCGTAGCGGGTGTCGTAGGCGTTGCGATCCGGGTCGTAGCGCTTCTGTAGGTCCGTGGAGTGACAGTCCGCGCACTGGTAGTTCCAGGTCTGGTCCGGGGCCGTCCAGTGGAGGGGGTTGGTATGGTCCATGGACTCGTCGGGATAGAGATGGAACCAGCGCTGGCCGCCCTGCTCCCGCGGGCGCGAGTCCCAGGCCAACCCTAGGCTTTGGAGCCGCCCCCCCGGGAGCTCGATCAGATACTGCTGCAGCGGGTACCAGCCAAAGGTGTAGCGGATGGGGTAGTCCCGGGGCTCCCCGTTCGGCCCGTCGGTGTGTACATAGAAGACCCCATCGCGCCGAAAGAAGCGGGAGGTCAATCCGTGGGCTACGAGCTCGGCGTCGCCGAAGTCACCAAGGACAGACTCGGGGGTGGCCTCCTTCATCGCCAGGTCGTGATAGGAGCCCTTCCAGAGCCCCAGTTCCTTTGGGTGACACTCCCCGCAGACCTCGGCGCCCGCATAGCCACGTTCGGCGCGCTCGGGGTCCAGGCGCGAATCTGACCCCTTCTCAGGGGCCGCCTTCAAGGGCGCCTCCGCGGCCTGGGCCAGGGGGATCAGCAGGGCGAGTGCGAGGGCGCGTAGTTTCACTGGCGGTTGCCTCCAGGGGGGATCTATGCGTCTGGGGCCGATCTTGCGCGAGCCTCGCCGGAGCCTCAGCGTCCTGTCCCCTGCCCCCCAACTTGACCCAGAATGGCCTGAATCGCCGGATTGGCCATCAGGCGCAGGAAACGGGGGTCCGTGCCCAGGGCCGTCATGTTCCCGGACAGGACGAGCTGGGTGAAGGCGGGATCGGCCAGGGCGGCCTGGAGCTCCGGGTCGCTCTGCAGTGCGGTGATGGCGCTCGCCAGGGTCGGGTCCCCGACGATTTGCTGCTGAATGCCGGCCACGGCCCCCTGAAGATCGGGTGATCCCGGCATGGCGCTTGCCGGGCCGGGTGCGGACCGGGCCGCCGAGCGGATCGCCAGCACCTCGGATTCCGGCAGCTCGATCTCCCCCAGCACGGGGGTGCGGATGCGGTAGTGACCGCTACCGGCCCCCACCAGCTCGCCCATCAAGACACTGCCGTCGCGCAGCTCGATGGCACGCTCCTCGGCCCTGAGTCCAACCTGGGAGAGGATCAGGCAGAGGCCCAGAACGACACCCAGGGTCGCACGGGTCGGCGCTCGGCGGACTGGAATCTGGGATGCAGGGGACATAAAGAGGACCTCGTTGGGTATCGCGGCCCTCATTGTAGGCCCTTTCCACCCAGACGGACTTGAACAGGCAATCGGTGAATGTGGCATCCTTGTAGGTGACCCAGGCAGGGTCTCAGGGGGCATCCATGCAGCATAAGGACCGCGGGCAATTTCGGGCAGAGATCGAGCGCCTCGCGGAAGGGATCGCCGGGCTGCCGGTGACCGAGGCCCACCGCGCCCTGCTCCGCCAGCGTCTCGATGACCTGCTCGACGAGTTCCTGCTCGAGTCTCAGCCCATCGTCGCGACCCAGGCGACCATCGTCCTCGCGGATATACGGGGGTTCACGGCGCTCACCGAATCCCTACCCACCGAGACGGTCATTACCCTGCTCAATCGCTACTTCACCACCCTGGCGTGCGTGGTGCAGCGCCGGGGCGGCGTCATCGACAAGTTCATGGGCGACGCCGTAATGGCACTCTTCGGGGTCCCCGAGCATCGCCCGGATGATCTGCTGCGCGCCATCGCCTGCGCGGTGGAGATGCAGCTCGCACTCGGGGAGCTCAATCAACAGGCGGAGGCCTGCGGCGAGCCGCGACTCTTCGCCGGCGTCGCGGTCAACACGGGCCCGGTCATGGCCGGCAGCTTCGGCTCCCGCCAGTACAGCGAGTACACGGTGATCGGCGACACCGTGAACGTGGTGGCACGGATGGAGCCCTTCAGCCTGCGGGGCCAGGTGCTGCTCAGCGAATCGACCCTAGAGGGGGCGAAGGATCACCTGCGGATCGGCGGGACTAACCAGGTGCGGGTCAAGGGCAAGACCAAGCCTCTGACCCTCTACGAGCTGCGGGCCATGATCCACCCGCAGCGTCTGGTGGTCCCCCAGGTGGAGGCACGGCGCTCCCCGCGGGTCCAGGTGGACTTCCCTGTGGTGCTGCAGCGGGTGGCCGCCAAACGCGTGTTGACTGAATCCCTCGCCGGCCGAGCCCGGGACCTGGGGTATCACGGCATGCTGGTAGACCTGCCGATGCAGCTCCAGCCCTGCACGGATCTGACCGTTTCACTGCTCCCAGGGCCGCCGGAGGACCCCATCGCCAACCTCGACGCCAAGGTGGTGCGGGTGACGGTCCGCCAGGACCGGTTCGCCACCAGCCTGCAATTCACCTCCATCGACACCCCCGCCCACGGTCGCATCAAGGACTATGTGGACCTTCTGTTGTGGGGCCCCTGAACTCTGGGCTTCGAGGTCGCGCGGGCCTGTCCGTTTCCTGAGAGCTGGAACCACTCGCGTTAACAGATCCGCGGCTGCTGCTCGCCGGCCAGCCAGTCCACGATACGGCTGCCGCCGAAGCGGGTCTCCATCTGCACGAATCGACGGTCATCCTCCACCACCGCCCCGATCCGGGCCGCGCCCTACCCCAGGGGGTGGGCGCGCATGGCGGCCAACACGTCGTCCGCACGGTCAGACAGCATCCCCGTGCCTTGCCCCATCCCCCGAGATCCTGACTCCCTCCGGGACCACCCCGACGCCGGTGGTCCTGATGTAGCGCACCTTGGGCGGCAATCAGGTGTGAATGAGGTCGAAGTCCACGCAGGGATCCACGGCGGCGATGAAGAGCCTGGCCAGCGGCTCCAGCTCGGCGCCGTCCAAGCGGGCAGCGATGGCGTCCAGCCCGGAAGTCACCACCCCTCGGGGGTGAAAGTTCCACTCCGTCGGGGCGAGTATTCGGTAGTCGGCTACCCGACCGCCTGAGACCCGGACCCGATGGACCAGGAGCCCCCGCGCCGCCGGGACCTGGAACAGGCCCACCCCGGGTGCCAGGCTCGGGAGGGAAGAATCCCCGGGCCCCGGGTGCTGGATGTCCGCCGGCCGGGTCTCCGCTGCTGACTCGCCCCGGCCCGCAATGCGGGCCACTTCCAGCAGCTGGGCGCCAAGCCGGGTGAGGATGCCATTGCCGAAGCGGGACGATAGATCCAGGATCAGGGGTGCGGCCCGGTGGCGCGTGAGGGGGCTGGTCTCCCGAGGCTCGCTGTCCCAGCTGGGTTGGGCGACGAAGGCATCGGCCCCCGGGCCGCCCAGGCAGGCGTCCAGCTCTGACAAGCTCGGATCGGAATCCAGCTCGGGCACGGGCCCTATCCCGGCGCGGCCTAAGTCCGCGAGGTCCTGGTCCAGGAGCCGATTCAGAAGGCGGGCGGCGACCGAATCCGTCTGCTCGCACCAGCCTCTAAGTGCAGCCAAGTCCCGCACCGAGGCCAGCCAGTCTGCGGGCGACCCGCCGAAGACCCGCTGCCCAATCAGGGCCTCGAGGGCCGCCGTAGGCTCCTGGGCAGACTCTGCATCCGGCACCACCGCGGCTCGGCCCAGCTCGAAGGGGTCACAGCCAACTGTGCGGGCGGCTCGCAAGCCCCGATGGAGATCCATGACCCGCGCCATGGCGGGGGCATCGGGTTCCGCGCCTAGAAAACGGGGCCAGTCGAGTAGCATACGCCACAGGTGCTCCCGGAGTGTTTCCGCATCCACCAGCCGTCGGCGCAAGGCCGACACCGAGGGGGCTGGCGCAAGGCCCTGGGCCTGCTCCAGTGCTCCGACACAGGCCGCCGATTGGGCGGTGGCGCAGATGCTGAACAGGGCAGGCAGGAGCCGGGCAGTCTCCTCTGGACGCCACCCGACGAACACCTTCGCCGCCCCGACCGGCCGCGAGGAGCCGATGGCGGTACCGGTTGGACCGATGCGGATCTGGAGCCTGCCAGCGGGATCGGACATGGCGGAGCTGGGTGAGCCACCCTGGTGTGCTGTGGGGCGCCTGCGCTGCACCGAATGGATCGCCGAGGGTGGCGCCCAGAAATCGTAAGAGTGTAGCCCAGGCGCTCACTAGAATACCCAGGCACCGAACCATCAATTGTGCCAGCCTCCACGGCCGAGACCCATGCTGACCAAGGACCAACTGGACCAACTACGCCGGGACATCGTCTTCGATGCCCAGCTCGGCGGGCGTACCCTCCGGCTTCACAGCACCTGGGGCCTGTTCTCGCCCCGCGAGGTGGACGAGGGCACCCGCCTCCTGCTGGAGCGGGTGGAGCCGGCGCCCGACGCCGATTGCCTGGATCTGGGCTGCGGCTATGGGACCATCGGCCTCGCCCTCGCCGCCCTCGCGCCCCAGGGTCAGACCCTGCTGGTGGACAAGGACTTCGTGGCGGTGGACTACGCCAATGGAAATGCCCGCCGCAATGGCCTCGCCAATGCCAGGGCAATCCTGAGCAACGGATTCGATCAGGTGCCAGCGGACCAGCGCCTCGACCTCATCGCGAGCAACATCCCCGCCAAGGTGGGCAAGGAGCTGCTCACCCTCCTGCTCCATGACGCCCGCGACCACCTGAAACCGGGCGGCAGGGTCTATGTGGTCACCATCAACGGGCTGCGGGAGTTCATGAAGCGGAACCTCCGGGAGGTCTTCGGCAACTACGACAAGCTCAAGCAAGGCGCCCACTACACGGTGGCGCTGGCCGAGCGCGGCTGATCAGACTGCGGCGACCGGACCACCACTCAGCGGGGACACAGAGCCCCGAAAGCCCCATACTCGCGCTCGACGCCGGCCGCACGGGCCGCCCCGGTGCAAGCTCCCGAGTGTCGGGCAGGCCCAATCGAGCTGGCCCGCCACGGGGCCAGACCCCCTAGCGACGACCACCACAGAGGCACCCCCATGGTTCTGGACCTCCCCCAGCTCTGCGCCCGGTTAGGCGCAACGCCGACATACGACGAGCCCCTGTCCATCCGTGGGGTGAGCACCCTGGAGCTCGCCGGTGAGACGGACCTGTGCTTCGCCGAGCGTGAGGACCAGGCGGATGCGGTCGAGGCGAGCCGCGCCGGTGCCGTGCTGGTCCCCGAGTCCTTCCCGGCCCTCGCCGGCCCACTCCTGATTCGGATCGCGGAGCCGCGCGCCGGCTTCTTCGCCATCGCCGAGCTGTTCGTCCCCCCGTCGGAAATCCGGGGTATCCACCCGAGCGCGGTGATCGACCGCCAGGCGATGCTCGGCGAG
>JBGSUY010000228.1:0-17932 GCA_041753195.1 Chromatiaceae bacterium | reverse complement strand
CGGGCCGGCGTGGGGGACCAACCCGGTGCTTTCGGACTCACCCGTTGGGTGACCAATCGAATCGTGCATAGGCGCCTCTTTACGCCATTATTTCCGCGGGTTAGATCAGCAAGGGCAAGGTCCAACTGCTGCTTTTAGGTTTATGCCCATGGGGCGAAGGAGCATCCCTTTGGACGTCGTCCTCAGTGAAGCCGAAGGCGCGGGCCGGGGTATACACGTCGTCGTGCCACAGCAGCAGGCTATTGAGACCGGCGAGACGGGTCGCGGCGCGAGCCAGGGCTAGGAAGGTCGGGGACAAAACGCCCGCGGGACGGGCGTAAGGGGGCGGGAGACCGGGCGGCTTGGGAGTTATCGCACCGCGGTTGCGGCTTAGGCCGGCAGCCCTGCTGGCCCTGCGCCAAGTTGCCGAGCGAGAGGCCGGCAGGCGCCGGCCTCAGGGGTAGTCCCAGGTTCGGGCGCGCTCAATAGCCGCCTTTGCGGTGGACCTCGGGCAGGCCGGCGATCTTGGTGCCCTGCTTGGTGGGTGCCAGGGGGAACAGGGTGTAGAGGTCCTTGCTGCTGGGCTTGGTGCCCCACTTCTTGCCCATGTCCTTGAGGACGACGCGCTCCATTGGCTGGTTCAGGTTATTGTTGATGTACTCGTCGCGCAGGTAGTTGAGCACGTCCCAGTGCTTCTCGGTGAGCGTGATGCCCTCAATCTCCGCGAGCTTGCGTGCCACGTCCTCGTCCCAGTCCAGGTGGTTCACCAGAAAGCCGTGGTCGGTCGTCTCGATGGTCTTGCCATTTACCTCGATGGCCATTTGAGTGCTCCTCTACGTCTAGTGCGAATCTTGCCGTGGATGCTTTGCATAGGTGAAATCGGCCCCCGGCAGGTCCGGGCGCGGATCAAAGCTTGGGAATTTTATGATTTTGTGAATCGTTCGTCACGATCCTCGGGCCAGCCGGAGGGCCGGGTCGAGTGCCCGGCGCGATCAGCGGCCCTTGGAGACCGCTTCCACCCCCTTGTGGGGGATAAAGACGCCGCAGCCCATCAAGCGGTTGGGGCCCAGTCCGAGGCGCTGGAGTCGGAAAGAGTCTTCGAGGCTGAGATCGGCAAGCAGGAGACTGCGGGTTGGGACGGCGGCCCCTGGGGTTTCCAGCAGGGTGGACATGCCGCACAGGGCCTTGCGCACCCGGATCCCCATCTCGGCGAGGGCCCGCGCACCATGGTCCAAGAAGCTCTCCTCGTCCTGCTCGGGCAGGGTGACCACATAGCGGGCGAAGAGGGTGGTCTCGCGGCTCAGGGGTCTGACTTTACCCTCGCCGACGGTCATGGGGCAGCCTTCGATCTCGACCCGGGTGCCCGGCAGGTTGTTCAGCAGGTCCTCGACTCGGTGCTTGGGTGCGCGGATGGTGAGGCGGGTCCGGCGGGACAGCAGCAGGTGGTTGTCGGTGCCGTGGGCGGGGCGCTGCCAGCCGTTCTGGGAACCCGCCACGTGGATCGTGTGAATCGCAAGGTGGGGCTCTTCGGCCATCCAGGGGAGGACTGTGGTCAGGGCCTCACTCAGGGCGTAGGCGTGGTCCACCGGCAGTTGGCGGCACTCGATGGCAAAGGCTATGTCGGCGATGTCGTCGGGGACGGCGAGTGACTCGGGGCTGACTTCTTGGTTCCAGTACATCATGGTCGTGGGGCGTGTGGACGCGGTCAGCGCATTACGGGTTCGAGGGCCACCGCAGTCCAGGGGTGGCCAGGTGTTTTAAGACAGATCCGCTCGTGAAAACGGAGCGACCAGGAAAGTGCGTCTGTTCAGAGGGGGTCGCCTCCTCAACTCGGGCTCTCAGGCGAAGGGTAGACGATCCTGAAGTGTCTCGCGGTCAAACCACCAGTCGTCCTGCACCAGCACATCCACGACGTTGCGCAGCCGCACCAGGAACTTCTCGGGTTCCTTGAGCTCGAGGCGATCCATCCAAAGGTCCAGTTGTTCCGGGCTCTCGACCCCGCTGTGACGGCGCGCCACGTTGCCCAGCAGCTGGGTGGCGAAGAACATGAGGTCGTCGCGGTGGCGACCTTTGGCGCGGACGTCTGCCAGGAACAGCGCGGTGGTAGCGGCCACCGCGGCCCCGTCCGCGTCGTCCGGTGTCTCGTCTATGACGTGGCTCAAGAGCTCGATGGTGAGCTCCGGGTCGATAGGGCAGGTGACGGCAAGCCAGATCCCTTGGCCGAGGGCGGCGATTGAGCCCGGCTGCTCGCTCTGAAAGAGCACGTCGCAGGCATCGGCCGCGAGCTCGAAGTCGTCTTGCGCGATGAATTGATCCAGCGCAGCCCGACCCAGGGGCCAGGACTCGGCGCCTCGCTCCAGACCAACCAGTGTCCGGGCCATCTGGAGCCGCGTGTCCGCGAGGTCTCTCTGATTTCCCCCGCCCCGCTCGATCTCACGCAGCCGATCCTTGAGCGCGAGGAGATGGGATTCCAGGGCAGCCTGCTCGGCGCCCCGGTTGATCACGGAGTCGGCGGCCGTGTCAGCAAGTCGGGTGGCAAGCATCTCGAACTGCTTCATCTTGAGGCTTTCCTCGCGCTGGTGCGGCTAGCGGACTCGACCGCTGAAGGCGGCCTCGAGGCGGTCTTCCCAGTTCTCCGGCGTATCGGGATAGGGAGGTTTCACGTCCATGCGGAAGAAGCGCTCCCCGGAGCGGGCCACCGCCTGCACTAGGGGCACGAGCTCCTCGAAGGACTCGATCTCTTGATTACCAACCAGGATGTCGCTGAGCTTGAGCATGAATGACCGTTGCCGCCGATGGAGCCTGAACCTGAAACCTCACAGACGCGGCGTTGGCGCCGCGATCACCCCTGGACACTTTGCACATCAGGTGCCGTGAAAAGCCTCGATGCGCTCTCGGTAACGGACCCGGTAGAGCAAGCGGCCTTGTCCAGGGCCGGAGCAATCCTCGAAACCGGTGCGGTTGTGCAGGACGTTGTTCGTGACGAAGCCCTCGCCGGCCCCCAGGGTGTGGGTGAAGATGTAGCTGGGGGCGGAGGAAAACAAGCGATCCAGTGCCTCCCGGGCGGACTCGGTCTCCGGCGTGGCGCGCCAGGCCACGTTCTTGCTGCGTGCGGAGTAGCGCATGTGCAGGGTGTCGTCCTCGAAGGAGAAGACGGGGCCCGTGCTTGCGGGGCGCAGCGTCTCGCCGCCCCGGGTATTGGCGGGGATGCTGAAGGCTTCGGGGTGGGCCAGGGCGCGGATCAGCTCGAGGGACTGGTCGCGCAGCTGGATATAGGCGACCTCGGGATCCAGAAGGCTGTTGGCACCCCCGGCGGAGGCCGGGCGCAGGCAAAAGAGGGTCCAGGCGCGCACCTGGCGGCACGGTGCGTTGTAGTAGCCGTCCGTGTGCCAGCTCAGGGGCTTGTTCGTGTATGGAATGTAGTCGGTACGATCGTCGCTGCCGCCGGCGGTAATAGCGCTGATCGCCCGGTGGTCGGCGAACCGATTCGAGTCGGCAGTGCGAAGCCCAAGGGCGCGGCCGAAGGCGAGGATGGCCTCGGGAGCGATCTGGTGCGGCGGCGCGCAGACCAGGGCCAGGTTGTAGGCCGCGATGCGTTGGGCGATCGCCCCAAGCTCGCCCGGTGACGGGGAAGCGAGGGAGGCGAGCTCCACCCGCAGGCTCTCCAAGGTGGCGGGATAGCCCGCGAGCCGCTGCGCTCGCCAGGCGCGGTAGTCCTTGACGTCGGAAGGATCGTTGGAAAGATCAAAGGTGTACGACACCGTATAAGCCTCCTGTGCGGCCCCGTTTGAGGAAGCGCTAATATTAGTGACCGTTGACGGATGCGTCATGCCTGCGTAACATCGCGGGTCACCTTGAGGACGTCCAGGGTGCCGAGACACGTCGGGGGATAACCGCAGCGGCATCCGCCAGGTCCATATCCCGAACGGGATAGACCGGTCCCTGACACCTCCCCCGATGGTGGGATGGGCCCCTCGCCGGCCGCTCGCTAGAGTAGAGCAGCGGGGGTAGGCGTCCGAGTTGGCGGAGACGACAGCTGCGGCCGGCCCCGCCGTCTTCGAGTCGAACTTTATTGGTCGGGTCCCCTGGCGCCGCCCCGACCGCCCGGGGTGCGGCCAGACACGGGTCAACTCACGGACACAGCGATCCTTAATTCTCTGAGCTTCCAGATAGGAGAGACAGCGCAATGGCGATCGACAAATACAGCACCCCGATGCTCGATCAGCTGGAGACCGGCCCCTGGCCGAGCTTCATCTCTGGCATCAAGCGTCTGCGTGACGAGCACCCAGACGAGCGCATCAACAAGGTCACCAACAGTCTGCTCGGCCAGCTCGAGCACTCCTACGAGACCCGCAAGGGCTACTGGAAGGGCGGTACGATTTCCGTCTTCGGCTATGGCGGCGGCATCATCCCACGCTTTTCCGAGGTGGGTGCTGCCTTCCCGGAGTCCAAGGAGTTCCACACGCTGCGCGTGCAGCCCCCGGCCGGAAACCATTACAGCACCGCCATGCTGCGCCAGCTCGCCGACAGCTGGGAGAAGTACGGCTCCGGCCTGGTGACCTTCCACGGTCAGACCGGCAACATCATGTTCATCGGAAGCGACTCGGGGAACGTTCAGCACTTCTTCGACGAGATCAACGAGTACGGCTGGGACCTCGGCGGCGCCGGTCCCTGCGTGCGCACCGCCATGTCCTGCGTGGGCGCGGCCCGCTGCGAGATGTCCTGCACCAATGAGCTCAAGGCCCATCGGATGCTGGTCAACAACTTCACGGATGACGTGCATCGCCCGGCCCTGCCCTACAAATTCAAGTTCAAGGTCTCGGGCTGCGCCAACGACTGTCAGAACGCCATCGAGCGGGCCGATTTCGCCGTGCTCGGCACCTGGCGTGACGACATGAAGGTGGACCAGGCGGAGGTCAAGAACTACATCAAGGACAAGGGTCGCCAGTACTACATCGACAACGTCATCACTCGTTGTCCGACCCAGGCCCTGGCGCTGAATGACGACGACACCCTGGCCGTCAACAACCGGGACTGCGTGCGCTGCATGCACTGCCTGAACGTGATGCCCAAGGCCCTGCACCCCGGCGACGACAAGGGCGTCACCATCCTGATCGGCGGCAAGCGCACCCTCAAGATCGGCGACCTGATGGGCACCGTGGTGGTCCCCTTCAAGAAGCTGGAGACCGAGGAGGACTACGAGTCCATGGTGGAGATGGCCGAGACGATCATCGACTTTTGGGCCGAGAATGGCCTGGAGCACGAGCGTTGCGGCGAGATGATCGAGCGGATCGGGCTCGCCAACTTCCTCGACGGCATTGGCATCGAGCCGGATCCCAACATGCTGAGCCACCCCCGGCAGTCCTCGTACATCCGAATGGATGGGTGGGACGAGGCGGCGGAGGCCTGGTTCGCGCGGCAGGCCGAAGCCGGGAAGTAACCCCGAGTCAGCGTTGCGACCGGGGCGGCTGGTCTGCCCCGATCAAACCCAAGCTTGATTGATTTGCCTAATTGTTGGAGGAAAGGCGATGGCAGACATGCGTGAGCCAATCGAATCCGGTTGTCCGGACCCGTGGCAGTACTTGCATCCCACGATGCGTAAGAATTTCGGACAGTGGAAATATCACGAGCATCCGCGCCCCGGTGTGCTGCGTCATGTCGCCTACAGTGGTGACGAAATCTGGACCGTCAAGGCCGGGACCCAGCGCATCCTCGACGTCTTCACCCTGCGCAAGCTCTGCGATATCGGTGATCAGTTCGCGGACGGCTTCATCCATTTCACCCTGCGCTCCAACATCGAGTACATGGTCAAGGACCCGGCCAAGGTCGAGCCTCTGATCCAGGCCCTGGAGGGCGCGGGCTTCGTGGTCGGCGGCACCCAGAACTCGGTGGCCATGATCTCCCATACACAGGGGTGGCTCCATTGCGACATCCCCGGCACCGATGCCTCTGGCGTGGTGAAGTCCATGATGGACGAGCTCATCGACGAGTTCAAAAACGCCAACATGCCCAACCGGGTGCATATCACGACCTCCTGCTGCCAGATCAACTGCGGCGGCCAGGGTGATATCGCTATCAACATCCAGCACACCAAGCCGCCGAAGATCAACCACGACCTGGTCGCCAACGTCTGCGAGCGCCCCTCCGTGGTCGCCCGTTGCCCGGTTGCGGCCATTCGCCCGGCCATGGTGAACGGCAAGCCCTCCCTGGAGGTGGACGAGCGCAAGTGCATCTGCTGCGGGGCCTGCTACCCGCCGTGCCCGCCCATGCAGATCAACGACGCGGAGCACTCCAAGCTCGCGATTTGGGTCGGTGGCAACCATTCGAATGCCCGTGGCAAGCCCACCTTCCAGAAGTTGGTGGCGGCTGGTATCCCCAATAACCCGCCGCGCTGGCCGGAGGCGACCGCCATCGTCAAGCGCATCCTCAAGGCCTACAAAGAGGGTGCCCGGGACTGGGAGCGCGTCAACGAATGGATCGAGCGTATCGGCTGGCCGCGCTTCTTCGAAGAGGTCGAGCTGCCGTTCACCAAGTATCACATCGATACCTGGCGCGGCGCCCGTGCGAGCTTCAACAGCTCGTCCTACATCCGCTTCTGAGTCTGTGGGCAACCGCTCTCCCGAGTCGGGAGAGCGGCTCCGAGAGGGGGCCGGGGTCGAGCCGAGACCCGGCGCATTGGGATAAAACGAGTCGAGGTCGTAATGAAGTTCGCACTTCAGATCAACGAAGGACCTTACCAG
Organism: Chromatiaceae bacterium; assembly: GCA_041753195.1. Taxonomy (GTDB): domain Bacteria; phylum Pseudomonadota; class Gammaproteobacteria; order Chromatiales; family Chromatiaceae; genus Thiodictyon. The sequence goes on along the minus strand of JBGSUY010000228.1, from coordinate 11,213 downwards.
CACCAGGCCGCCGATACGGCCTACCAGTTTGCCAAGGCGGCGCTGGAGAAGGGCCATGAGATCTTCCGGGTCTTCTTCTATCACGATGGCGTCAACAACTCGACGCGTCTGACCACGCCCCCCCAGGACGACCGTCACATCGTGAACCGCTGGGCGGAGCTTGCCGAGAAGTACGATCTCGACATGGTGGTGTGCGTGGCCGCGGCCCAGCGCCGGGGCATCGTCGACGAGGGCGAGGCCCAGCGCAACGGCAAGGATGCCACCAACATCCACCCCCGGTTCCGGATCTCCGGTCTGGGTCAGCTGGTCGAGGCCGCCATCCAGTCCGACCGTCTCATGGTCTTCGGCGATTAAGGGGGTCGATCATGTCCGAGATCATCAAAAAATTCATGTACCTGAACCGGAAGGCCCCGTACGGGACCATCTATGCCTGGGAGTCTCTGGAGGTGGTACTGATCGGCGCCGCCTTCGACCAGGAGGTCAGCCTCATGTTCATGGACGACGGCGTCTACCAGCTCACCAAGGGGCAGGATACGTCCGGCATCGGCATGAAGAATTTCTCCCCCACCTACCGCACCCTGGGCGACTACGAGGTCAAGAACGTCTACGTGGACCGCGCCTCCCTGGAGGCCCGCGGTCTGACCCAGGACGATCTCGTCCAAATCGCCTGGGAGGACTTCGAGACGGAGGAAGAGGTGGAGAACATCGTCGAGGTGATCGACTCGGAGCGGGCACGCGAGCTGATGGCCGAGTCCGACGTGGTCTTCAGCTTCTAAGCCACAGGTCTAGAGAGGATGTCATGAGTGTCCTGCATACCGTCAACAAGTCTCCTTTCGAGCGGAATTCTCTCGATTCCTGCTTGAAGTTCGCCCAGGCTGGCGCCGCCGTACTGCTCATCGAGGACGGTGTCTATGCGGCCCTGACCGGGACCAGCGTGGAGGGCCGGGTCAAAGAGGCCCTCGGCGCCGTCAAGATCTACGTGCTCGGCCCGGACCTCAAGGCCCGGGGCTTTTCGGATCAGCGCGTGATCAGCGGCATCAGTGTCGTGGACTACGCGGGCTTCGTGGATCTCGCCGCGGAGCATGCCAAGGTCCAGGCCTGGTTGTAGTTTTCAACTCACGAGAAACCAACAGGAGTTTCCAAAATGGCAGACACGATCGAAGTCGATGGCAAGCAGTTCGCGGTGGACGAAGAGGGGTACCTCGCCAACCTGAACGACTGGGTCCCCGGCGTTGCTGGCGTCATGGCCGCCCAAGACGGGCTCGAGCTGACGGACGAACACTGGGACATCATCAACTTCCTGCGCGAATACTACGAGGAGTATCAGATTGCCCCCGCGGTGCGCGTTCTGACCAAGGCGGTCGGCAAGAAATTGGGCAAGGACAAGGGCAACAGCAAGTATCTGTACAGCCTGTTTCCCTATGGCCCTGCCAAGCAGGCCTGCCGCTTCGCTGGGCTGCCTAAGCCGACCGGCTGCGTCTGACCCGGACGACTGCATGTCACTGAGCGGTCCGCCCGGGGGCTGCCTGCCCAGCAGGTTTCCTCCGGGCGCCGACAGGATCCACTGAGGTAGCGGAAACATGTCGTTTCTGACGGGACTCTTCGCCCTATTGTTTTATTTCGCCGCCCTGGTGCTGGTGGCGGGCCTGGCCCTCAAGGTGGTTCAGTACGCCCGCACCCCGGCGCCCCTGAAGATCCCCACCACCCCGGCCCCGACCACCCAGAGTGGCGTGGTCTTCCGGATGGCGCGGGAGGTGGTGCTGTTTGAGAGCCTGTTCCGCGGCAACAAGTGGACCTGGATCTTCGGCTGGATGTTCCACTTCGGCCTCTTCCTGGTCACCCTGCGTCACTTGCGCTATTTCCTTGACCCGGTGCCGCTGCCTATCCAATTGATCCAGCCCTTCGGTATCTACGCGGGTTTTGCCATGGTCGCGGGGCTCGCGGGACTCTGGGCGCGGCGCTTCCTGGTCGACCGGGTGCGTTACATCTCCTCTCCGTCCGACCACCTGATCCTGGCCCTCCTGATCCTCATCGGGAGCAGTGGGCTCCTCATGAGCTTCGTGGTCCACACCGATGTGGTGGCCGTCAAGACCTTTTTCCTGGGTTTGATGAGGTTTAGCGTTCAGCCCTTGCCGGCGGATCCCCTGCTGCTGCTGCATCTCCTACTGGTGGCTGGCCTGATGATCGTCTTCCCCTACAGCAAGCTGTTGCATGCCCCGGGCCTCTTCTTCAGCCCGTCCCGCAACCAGGTCGATAATCCACGGGAGCGGCGTCACATCGCCCCCTGGGCGAAGCAACTGGAACAGCAGTAACGCATTGGCGCCGCGCGGTCGTGCCGTTCGGCACCCGCCGGAGACTGAGGTGGAACCATGGCCAAGGCCACGTTTGAAGTCCCAGAGCTGACTCAGTACCCCGAGGTCCCGGCCCTGGTACCGGAGACCATGGCGCACAGCGCGCCCTTCATCGCCAAGCCGGAGATCCAGGAGCCCCTGGGTTTCCCGGGTGAGCTTGCGGACGACTGGCAGGAGAAGGCCCTGGACAAGATGGGGGAGCTCCTTGGCAAGTACCGGTCCCTGCGCGTCTATCTGGATTCCTGCGTCAAGTGTGGCTCCTGTACTGACAAGTGCCACTACTACCTGGGGACCAAGGACCCCAAGAACATGCCGGTGGGTCGCCAGGACCTGATGCGCAAGGTCTATCGGCGCTATTTTACCCTGGCCGGCAAGTTCTTTCCCAAGCTGGTGGGGGCCGCGGACTTCACCCGCGAGGTGCTGGACGATTGGTACAGCTACTACCATCAGTGCTCGCAGTGTCGGCGCTGCTCCGTCTTCTGCCCCTACGGGATCGACACCGCCGAGATCTCCATGGCCGCCCGGGAGATCATGGACTCCATCGGTGTGGGTCAGAAGTACTGCAACGAGATCATCGGCAAGGTCTACAAGATCGGCAACAACCTGGGCCTGCCGGGTCCCGCCCTGATGGACACCCTGGAGGGTCTGGAAGAGGACGTGTACGACGACACCGGGGTCAGGGTCCGCTACCCGCTGGACGCGGAAGGCGCCGAAATTCTGCTGGTGACGCCGTCGGCGGACTTCTTCGCTGAGCCCCATGTGGACGGGTTGATTGGCTACGGCAAGGTCTTCCACGAGGCGGGGGTCTCCTGGACCCTGAGCTCCCATGCCTCGGAGGCGGCCAACTTCGGCATGTTCATCGGCTCTTACGAGAACATGCGCCGGGTGGCCCAACGCATCCGCGAAGCGGCGATCCAGCTCAAGGTCAAGCGCATCGTCTTCGGCGAGTGCGGGCATGCCTGGCGCGTGGCCTACAGCTTCCTGAACACCCTGGCCGGACCCTGGGACTTCCTCGACCCCCGATATCCGGTGCCCCAGCACATCTGCGAATTCACCTACGATCTGATCCAGCGGGGCAAGCTCAGCTTCGACAAGGGTGAGAATGATGACAAGGTTCTGACCTACCACGACTCCTGCAACGTGGCTCGGGCGTCGCGCATGGGCGACACACCCGGCGGGCAGTTCGAGATCCCGCGGGCCATCATCAAGGCGGTGTGCAACAACTACTACGACATGGACGAGGAGACGATCCGCGACCGCACCTTCTGCTGCGGCGGCGGGGGCGGGCTGCTCACCGACGATCTGATGGAGTTGCGGGTCAAGGGGGCCAAACCCCGCATCGAGGCCCTGAACAACGTGATGCAGGAGAAGGGCGTCACGCACATGGCCGCCATCTGCGCCATCTGCAAGAGCCAGTTCACCAAGGTCCTGCCGTACTACGGCATGGAGATGGATCAGATTGTCAGCCTCCATCAGCTGGTGTCGAACGCCATCGTGCTCACACCGGGCCCAGAGGATGAGGAGGCGGACGAGGAGCCGGATGATGAGGACGATGCGGCCGAGGGCGACGACGATTGACCGCGCAAGACTTCCGTCGGGGACATCACGCAGGTTCCCGACTTTCGAACTGAATCGAACCGATGGGTTCAATGGGTAAGGAGAGTGATCCGATGGCAACTCCCGTTAACGAGATGAAGACCAAGCCGTCCTGGCGCCGCTTCGAGGACGGTCACGCCGAGTGGGAATCCTGGACGGACAAGATCTTCAACCAGGACACCTCCCATAAGTGTCCGACCTATGTGCACAAGACCCCGCCCTGCCAGGGGAGCTGCCCCTCGGGCGAGGACATCCGCGGCTGGCTCGCCATCGTCCGCCAGACGGAGAAGCCCCCGGTGGGCATGGACTGGCAGGAGTACGCCTTCCGCCGCGCCACCGATGCCAACCCCTTCCCGTCCATGATGGGCCGTGTCTGCCCCGCCCCCTGTCAGGACGGCTGCAACCGCAATGAGCTGGAAGACTTCGTCGGCATCAACGCGGTGGAGCAATTCATCGGCGACACCGCCATCGCGAACGGCTATCGGTACGATCCGGCGCCCGCCGACACGGGCAAGCGGGTGGCCATCATCGGCGGCGGACCCGCCGGTCTGGCGGCGGCCTACCAGCTGCGCCGCAAGGGCCATGCCTGCACCATCTTCGAGTCCAACGACGGACTCGGCGGCATGTTCAAGTACGGCATCCCGGGCTACCGCGTGCCGCGTGACAAGCTCGACGCCGAGATCCAGCGCATTCTCGACCTCGGCAATGTCGAGGTCCGATTCAAGACCAAGGTGGGCGTTGATGTCCAGGTCGTCGACCTGGAAAAGGAGTTCGATGCTGTCCTGTGGGCCATCGGCTGTCAGACCGGCCGCGGTCTGCCCGTTCCGGGTTGGCAGGACACCCCCAACTGCGTCTCCGGCGTGGCCTTCCTCAAGGCCTTCAACGAGGGCCGCATGAAGGTCACCGCCGATAAGGTGGTGTGTGTGGGCGGCGGCGACACCTCCATCGACGTGGTCTCGGTGGCCCGCCGTCTGGGTCATAGCACCAACACCGGCAGGAGCCAGCTGCCCGAGTCCGTGGTCCACGACGGCTATGTCGCCCACGACGCGGCCATGAGCGCCGCCGCCCAGGGCGCCGAGGTGACCCTGACGTCGCTCTTCACCCGCGACAAGATGACCGCCTCCGAGCACGAGGTCCACGACGCCCTGTACGAGGGCGTGACCGTGCTCGACGGGGTCATGCCGGTGGAGGTGATCAAGGGCTCGGATGGCCGCGCCACCGGGCTCAAGGTCGCCGACTGCAAACTGGAGGACGGACGCCCAACCCCAGTGGCGGGTACCGAGCGGGTGCTCGAGGCCGACCTGATCGTGGCCGCCATCGGCCAGGGGGGAGACCTGACGGGCCTCTCCGACTTCGACAACGGCCGCGGTCTGATGAACTCCGACAAGTACTATCAGATACCCAACAAGCCGGGCCACTTCGTGGCGGGCGACATCATCCGCCCGCACCTGCTGACCACCGCCATTGGGCAAGCCTGGATCGCCGCGGACTCCATCGACGAGTACCTGCGCCAGGCCGAGCACCGCCGCCGGCCCAAGGTGGATGTTCACCACTTCGACCTGTTGGCCAAGATGACCGAGGCCCACCTGGCCCCCGAGGCGTTCGAGGTCGAGAAGCTTGGCGATCTGCGTGGTACCTCCGACGGCAACTGGGCGATCCACAACTATGAGGACCGCTCCGGCGCCGAGGTGATCCCCCACGATGAGCTGTTCCTGGGCCACTTCAACTATCACGCGCGGAACCTCCGCAAGGAAGAGGTGCCGAGTGCGGAGGAGGTCCTGGGACACTTCAAGGAGCGGGTGATCGGCCTGTCCGAGGCGGAGGCGATCGACGAGGGCAAGCGCTGCATGTCCTGCGGCATGTGCTTCGAGTGCGACAACTGCGTGATCTTCTGTCCCCAGACCGCGGTCTACCGGGTGGAGAAATCCGAGCGCACCACCGGCCGCTACGTGGCGACCGATTACGCCAAGTGCATCGGCTGCCACATCTGCGCGGACGTCTGCCCCACCGGCTACATCAAGATGGGCCTGGGCGAGTAAGCAGCGCGGAGGCGTCGATGGCCAATGCCGTGATCAAAGCAGGCCTCGTCGCCGTTAGCCTGGTCTGGGCGCTTGCCGCCCAGACCGTCCTGGCGGCGGAGGGCGCGACCTATGTCAAGGAGGGCTCCAAGGCTGCAGGGCTCGCTACCTGTGTGGAGGCGACCGATTACATGCGTCGAAACCACATGGAGCTCATCAAGCACCAGCGCGACGCCACCGTTCATGGGGGCATCCGGGGCACGAAACACAGCCTGGCCGGTTGTATCGACTGCCACGTGAGCACCGGCTCGGATGGCCGGCCTCTGGCGGCGAATGCGCCCGCCCAGTTCTGCAGTGCCTGCCATGCCTTCGCGGCGGTGAAGGTGAACTGTTTCGACTGCCACGCCAGCGTGCCGAACGGAGGGCCGGTGAGCGATGCCGGGATCGTCGCCCATGGGGCGGCGGGCGTTGCCTTGGCGGGCGGCGAGCCGGCAGTCAAGGGTCAGCGACCATGAAGCACCACCCATGAATAGTCACCAAGACAAGATCAATGGCGGACGTCGCGCCTTCTTCGGCGTGGCGGCGGGCGTCACCGCTGGGATCGTGGCCCCCGGGGTCGTACTCCACGCGGTGAGCGCCGCCCCCCGATCCGAGCCGGTGACCGATGCCGTCCGCTGGGGCCTGCTGATCGACACCACCAAATGCGCCGACGGGTGTCGCGCCTGTGTGGATGCTTGCGACGTGGAGAATGGGCTCGACCTCCAGTCCAAGCCGGAGGGCCAGTCCGAGGCCCAATGGGACCGCCAGAAGTCGGTCTGGATCCGCAAGGTCAAGCTCCAGGACAATCAAACCGGCCGGGTCACCAACCTGCCGCTCATGTGCCAGCATTGCGAGCACCCCCCGTGCGTGGACGTGTGCCCCACGGGCGCGTCGTTCAAACGGGCGGACGGCATCGTGATGGTGGATCGTCACACCTGCATCGGCTGCCGGTACTGCATGATGGCCTGTCCCTATAAGGCGCGCAGCTTCATCCATGAGACCATCCATGGCCAGCTCACACGGACACCCCGAGGCAAGGGCTGCGTGGAGAGTTGCAACCTGTGCGTGCACCGGCGGGACCAGGGGGTCGCCTCCACCGCTTGCGCGGATGCCTGTGCGGCCGAGGGGCACAACGCCATCACCTTCGGGGACATCAATGACCCCGAGAGCCCCATCAGCCAGGCCCTCAAGGTGTTGCCGAGTCGCCAGATCCGCGAGGACCTGGCGCTCAACACCGGTGTGCGCTATTCCGGCGTTTAGGACCGGCGGGAGCAAGAGACCATGAAGCGAATCGTCTACCGTGAGTGGCGGATTCCGCCTGCTCGCTATTGGGGCATCCTGGGCATCCTGGCGGTGGTCGCCGGCATCGGGGGGCTAGCTGCACTCTACATGGAGCATGAGGGGCACTGGGTCACCGGGATGAACAACTCGGTGGTCTGGGGTATGCCCCACGTCTTCGCCGTCTTCCTGATCGTGGCGGCGTCCGGGGCCCTGAACGTGGCCTCCATCGGCACCGTCTTTGGCAAGGGGGCCTACAAACCCCTGGGGCGTCTGTCCGGTCTCTTGGCCGCGGCCCTGCTGGTGGGCGGCCTGCTGGTGTTGGTGCTCGATCTGGGGCGGCCCGATCGACTCATCGTGGCCATGACCACCTACAACTTCCGCTCCATCTTTGCCTGGAACATCTTCCTCTATACGGGCTTTATGGCCGTCGTGATCGCCTACCTGTGGAGCATGGCGGATCGCATGGGGGCGGCCTTCTACAAGCCAATCGGGGTCTTCGCCTTCGCCTGGAGACTGGCGCTCACCACCGGTACCGGGTCCATCTTCGGTTTCATCGTGGCCCGCCAGGCCTTCGATACCGCCTTCCTGGCGCCCATGTTCGTGATCATGTCCTTCGCCTATGGCTTGGCGATCTTCCTGCTCGTCCTGATGTTCACCTTCGATCAGGAGGGGCGGGTGCTGGGGGACAGGCTTCTGCGTCGACTCAAGAATCTGTTGGGAGTCTTCGTTGCCGCGATCCTCTATTTCACCGTAGTGTATTTCCTCACCAAGGTCTACGGCGCCAAGAACTATGACCTGGTGGGTTGGCTGCTCCTGAACGGCGGCGTCTACACCGCCGTTTTCTGGATCGGTTGGGTCCTGATCGGCGGTCTCGTACCCCTGGGCATCCTCTATCACCCGGAGCTCGGCAAGGACCGGAACTGGATTGCCGCCGCCTGTGCCTTGGTGATCCTGGGTGGCCTGGCGACCATGTATGTGGTGATCATCGCCAGCCAGGCCTACCCCCTGCAGATGTTCCCGGGTCAGACGGTCTTGGAGTCTGGTCACCTGGACGGGATCATCGGCGAGCCCGCCCGGTACAACCCGACGCTGCCGGAGCTCCTACTGGGTCTGGGTGGAGTTGCGGTGGGGCTGCTTATCACCGCGGTGGGTGTGCGCGTCCTGCAATTTCTTCCTGAGTCCCTGGCCGACGATGCACTGCCTGCGGAAGACGAGGCTACGTCGTCCGCCCTCGCGGAGGCCTAGGTTCTCCCCTATCACCTCCCGGTCACGCCCGCGTGGCTCACACAAGCTGAGGGAACGCTCCCCGTTGGGTCCGGGTCCCCAGGGGGGCGCTCACCGGCTCGAAGCCGGTCCTGATGTCAGGCCATGGCTCACCTTTATCTCTCCGCTGCTCATAAATCCTCCGGCAAGACCACGGTCGCCATCGGGCTTTGCCGATCTCTGCGCTCCCGGGGCCTGAACGTGCAGCCCTTCAAGAAGGGGCCGGACTACATCGATCCCCTCTGGTTGGGTCAGGCCGCCGGCCGACCCTGTTTCAACCTCGACTACAACACGATGGGCGCGGAGGCGATCCAGGACGCCTTCGCCAGGGAGTCCGCCGGTTCCGACCTGGCACTGATCGAGGGCAATGTCGGGCTCCATGACAGCACCGACCTCACCGGGACCGAGACCAACGCGGGGCTGGCCAAGCTGCTCTCTGCCCCCGTCGTCCTGGTGATCGATTGCGCGGGGATGTCCCGGGGCATCGCACCCCTGTTGCTCGGCTACCAGTCCTTCGACCCGGAGGTCTGGATCGCTGGGGTGGTGCTCAACAAGGTCGGTGGGTCGCGCCACGGTGCCAACCTGCGGCGTGCGGTGGAGCACTATACGGATCTCCCGGTCCTCGGGCTGCTGCAGCGCGACCCGGCGCTCGCCATCGCCGAGCGCCATCTGGGGCTGATGCCGAGCAACGAGACGCGGCAGGCGGAGGCCTGGGTGGAGCGCATCGGCGCCTCGGTGGCCGCCCAGGTGGACCTGGATCGCCTCTTGAGCCTGGCGGCAGAGGCCCCGGTGCCGACCCCGCCGGCGGCCGTGGGGCACGACAGCACAGCGGGTGCGCCGGTGCGCATCGGTCTCGCCCGGGACTCGGCCTTCGGTTTCTACTATCCGGACGACCTGCGGGCCCTGGTCCAAGGGGGCGCCGAGCTGGTGGGGTTCAGCCCGGTGAGCGACCCGGAGCTTCCGGTGGTGGATGGGCTCTTCATCGGCGGCGGCTTTCCCGAGTATTGGATGGCCGAGCTGGAGACCAACCGGTCGATGCGGCGTGCCATCGCAGATTTCATCGCCCGGGGGGGGGCCGTCTATGCGGAGTGTGGCGGGCTCATGTACCTCTGCAAGGCGATCCATTGGGGAGGCGAGCGTCGCGAGATGGTGGGGGCCCTGAGCGCAGAGGTCGAGCTGCGGCCCAGGCCCCAGGGGCGTGGTTATGTGCGATTGCGCGAAACTGACCGGTTTCCCTGGCCGTCAGCAGGGGAGGGGTTGGGCATCGACGCCCCGGGCGAGATCAGGGCCCATGAGTTCCACCACTCCGCCATCCTGGCAGCAGACCCGAGCTGGCGATATGCCTATGAAGTCCTTCGGGGGTCTGGAATCGACGGTCGCCACGACGGGGTGGTCCAGGGGAACCTGCTGGCCTGTTACAGCCACCTGCGGGACATCAACACGGGTTGGGTGGGCCGTTTTCTCGCCCAGGTACGTCGCTGCCGGGCCCATTGAACCCGCCCCGACCTCATTCTTGCGGTTACACTGGTCTCCGTTGAACCGCACCACAATCCATCAGGACACACGATGTTCAAGCTCACGACCGCCGCGGCCGCCCAGGTGCTGGTCGCCGCCAAACAGGGGGGGACCGAGGGGATGTCCCTGCGACTCGCCGCCCAGCGCCGGCCCGACGGGGCCATCGACTACCGAATGGGCTTTGACGAGGCGACCGAGGACGACATTCGGATGAGCTGCGAGGGCATCGATATCGTCATGACCCCCGAGCAGGTCCCCTTGTTGGACCAGGCAACCATGGACTACGTGGAGATGGAGCCCGGTCAGTTTCACTTCATCTTCCTCAACCCCTTGGACCCCAACTATCAGGCGCCGACCGAGGGTTGAGGCCCTGCATCGATGGCCTGGATCCAGCCGGGGCCACCTGAAGCCACCAGGACCCTGAATCCCGATGGAGCTAAGCAGCGAAGACAATTTCCGTCTCAATGTCCTGCTCGCCAATAAGCCCCTGGCGATTCGGATCGACGAGGGGCGGATGGCCGTCTACGGGCTTGCCTCCCAGGGCGCTCCGGCCCAATACGCCATTTCCCCGCCTGAGATCCCCCAGCGCGAGGTCAAGGTCCAGCTCCATCCCAGCACCCGTCCGGAGCACTACCTGAGGCTGGTCAGGGAGCTGATCTCCGGCCAGGTCCTGGGCTCTCCCGGCGGCTACCCCGTTTATCTCAAACGCTGGACCCGAATGGGCCAGATGCGCGACGAGAGCCTGGCCCAGCTCCTGCTCCTGGGGGAGCCGGAGGCGGTGGTGGCCGCGGTGTGCTCCCCGGGGCTCACCGACGAGCTCGCGCGGCGTGCCTGGTGGGCCATGGAGGACGCGGAGAACGCCCGGCGCATGCTGGGCAATCCCGCCATCGTCGCCGGCACCATGGGACCGGTGCTGGCCGCCTATCTGGTGGACTATCTCCCCTTCGAGACCGAGAGCGAGCGCATCGTGGAATCGGTGCGGCTGGTCCTGCAGCCTGGGCTCATCGGCCCGGAGCAGCGCGAGGACCTGTGGCGTAAGTCCGCTCGCAAACAGGCCTATCTGGTGGGTTTCCTGCAGGCACTGCCGGATGAGCTGCCGGATCCGGAGCCGCCGCGGCAGCGCGATCCGGCCCTGGCGGCGCGGCTCGAG
>JBGSUY010000227.1:0-3991 GCA_041753195.1 Chromatiaceae bacterium | reverse complement strand
CGGTGGCAGCGCGATGCCGGGGTCCTCGGCGGCGTGCAGCGGCAGGGTCGCCGTCAGCAGGCCCAAGGCCAGCACGCGGATCAGGGGTCTATTCATGGAGGTCTCCTCTTGGGGAATCCGTCGGCTCGGGCGGCACGGGTCTGGCCTGCTCCCCGACCCGCGGCTCGTCGGGATAGACGTCGAGATGTCGGATCACCGGCCGGTAGTGGGCGAAGCCGACGATCAGCTCGTAGGTGCGGGTGCGGGCCACCGGCTTGCCGCCGGGACCGCTGGTGGTCTGGATGCCGGTGACGAAGACCTTATCGTTCGGCGGGTCGTAGGCGATGGCGCGCACGTTGAAGCTCATGCTCACGCGCTCGCGCTGGATCTCCCGCACCTGCGCGGCCATCACCTCCAGTACGGGACGGCGCAAGGCGGGGGCGAGCAGGGGGTCAACCGCCTTCTGGATGAACTCGGCGCTGGTGGGGCTGACGTTGCCGAGCAGCTCGGCGACGAACAGGCCCCACGCCTCCTTCACCTCCTGGCTCGCCTGGTCGCGCGCCACACTCACCTGCCCGTCGAGCACCGGTGGCACCAGCACCACCGTGTGGTCGGCACGCAGCAGTGCCACGGCGGTGACCAGGTTGGTGCCGATCAGGCCCAGCACCGCGAGCCGATGCAGGCGGTTCTCCAGGGTCAGACCCCGCCAGGTGGCGAGGAACTCCGACAGGGTCACGGCAACCACCGGCGGATGAAGGGGTTGGGCGTGGTGCGCCCGCGCAGCCCCAGCAGCCCCGCCCAATAGGCCCAGTGCAGGGCATAGCCGTCCGGGCGGCTGTCGCGGAAGCGCCCGTAGAGCCGCACCAGGACGATGCCGAGCAGGAGAAAGACGAGGAGCTGATCGGCGAGGATGCCGAGCACCAGCATCAGCACCACGGGTACCAGGTCGTCGATCCGCCACAGCAGGAGTGTCGGCGGATCATCGACGTGACGGGGGATCTCGACGGGGTGGGACATGCGGCCTCCGGTCAGGGCGGATGGCCGCTATGGTCTTGCCTTTCCCGCAGGGCGGAGGGCGCGAAAGGTGCCTCGGGGCGGTCACCTTTCCCGCGGTAGGAAGTCGTGTGGAGGGCCAGTGCCCGACGGCAGACCCGAGGAACCGCAGCCTCACGACGTGAGCCGGCTCTCGGCTATCCTGGCGGCTACGGCAATGCGATCAGCCCCCGACCATGCCGGATACCCGCCCGGACGCCCGCTTCAAGCAAGAAACGCTGTACGTCTTGAAGCCGGGCGAAGTGCAGCTCATCAAGGCCTGGCCGGACCTGACCGCGGTGCGCAAGCGGGATAGCGGGACCCGCTGGCTGCCTTTCGCACCCGACTATCCGCTGATCCGCCCCTATCGCCCCAAGCGCAAGCCCCGCGCCGCACCGGCCGAACCGTTGCAGCTCGCACTGCCGCTGGCAGATGGCCCGAACGACGGTGCTTGCGCACCCAAACCCCAACAAAGCACCGCCGAGCGTCGCCGCAGGGCCTTCCATGAGTTCCGGTTCGCTTGCCCCAAGCCCGTCGCACGCCGGGTCGAGCCATTCCGCGGCGAGCACTTGGAGCTGCTGCGGTTGCTGCTGGCATTGGGCAGCGCCGGCGATCTGCTCGACAGCAGCCCGGCACTGGGCTACTGCCTGGCCATCGCGCTCGCCGACCGACGGACCCTCGACGGGCAGGAGGTTCAGGACCTCGCCGGGCACCGACAGCCGGTGATCATGGCCGCCCTCGGTTTGCCGGACAGCAAGAGGGCCTGCAAGGTGCTCTCGAAGGTGCAAGCGGCGAGCATGGACAGGCAGCTGGCGGCCCATCTGCCGCCGCTGCTGGCGGACGAGCCGGCACTGAAGCGGCTGGGTCATCTGCCGTCCCTCGGCATCGGCGCGCTGCCGCTGGCGATGGATCCGCAGCTGCGGGCGCTGAGCACCCCTTCGCTGCTTGAGGAGGTCCAGGCCGATCCCCGGGAAACCCATTTCCCCTTCGTGTCCCGGGAGCTGACCGACGCCCTACAGATGGCCGATGCACTGGGCGTCGACCTGTCCCAACGTCGCTTCCAAACGCGCGCCCGTGTCCGCTAGGTGCACGACGACCTGGCACGAGACTATGTGCGGCTCCATGACCCAACGCTCACCGGTTTTCGCTTCCCGCACCCCCCGATACCGGGGACCTCGGACATCGTCCCCCTGCGCGCACCGCGGGCACTGATCGAAGAAGGGCGCCAGCAGGACAACTGTGTCGCCACCTACGCCGAGCGGGTCGCCGCCGGCGATACCTTCATCTAACGCGTCCTGCGGCCGGAGCGCGCCACGCTCTCGATCGTGCGCATGTCGGGCAGGTGGCACGTTGGCGAGCTCCAGTGCGCCCACAACCAGCCGGTCAGTAACGGAACTCGGCGTGCCGTGGAGACATGGCTGGACGGCTATCGGTTGTGAAGGCCACCACGTTGCCGGTCGGTTCAGGACCTCTCAGCGGCAGCTCTGTCCCAGGACCTGCCGCCCGAGGTGACCCATTCGAGCTACCGGTTAACGCGCATAGCGGTCCCCAGCCGCGGCAGCAACGAGCCGGGAGAGTTTCCGGAAAGCGGACACCGCACTGGTATGCTTTGGGGCCGGCGCCACGCGAATTGCCATCCGTCGGAGGGCATCACCCGACAGGCAGGTCCCGAAGCGGACTTAATGACCTGTCGCAAGAATTGTATGCTTTTCGCAACACTCAACCGAAACGGGAGACTCATCGCGACCGCTTTTCTCCGTCGCGGAATGAGAATCGACCCACCATCGCGACTGGCCGCTGAGTCCCATGACCTGCTGACCAATCCCGAAATCGTCGGCCGCCACCTTCACACCGAGAGCCCGAAAATCCCCAAGCACCCGAGACGCTATGGCAGCCGCACGCAGGGGCGAGTTGGGCGCGGGCACGCCCTGGTAGCGATGGCGGTGCCGCTTGGGTGGCGGGATCAGCGCCGCGAGCTGGTCGATCAGCTCCAGTGGGGTGAGCGACAGCGCCCTGGTACCGTCGCGTTGGATTCGAGGCAGCCGGTAGATGACCCGCTGCTCATCGATGAGCTCGAGACGCTCGAGTGCGAACGGCGGGCGGGCACAGTAGCGCAGGCTCCATCTCTGGCTGCCGCCCGCCCATGCGGGGGCACCGCCCGCGGCCAGCGCCATTCTCTCGGCCCTGGTGGTCAAGGGGTCCTTCTTCCTGGTGTTAAGGATCTGGTTCGACCTGATGCCGGGGCTGCTGGACTTGCCGGCGGCGACGATCGTCGGGGTGCTTGGGGCCTCGGCCATCCTGCTGGGCAATCTGATGGCCCTGGGGCAGGCGCGGCTCAAGCTGCTGATCGCCTATTCGACCCTGGCCCAGCTCGGCTATCTGTTCCTGATCTTTCCCTTGGCCGCCACGAGCCAGGGTCCGACCTGGGCCCTGGGGGCCGGCATGCTGCAGGTCGTCTCCCACGCACTCGCCAAGGGGGCCCTGTTCCTGGCCGCCGGGATCATCTACGGGGCCCTGGGTCATGACCGGATCCGCGATCTCGGGGGGGTGGGACGGGCTCTGCCGCTCACGGTCCTGGGCCTCGGGCTCGCCGGGCTCTCCCTGATCGGCCTCCAGCCGAGCGGGGGCTATCTGGTCAAGGTCTTGCTCCAGGGCTCCGCCGAGGCCGGTGGGGCCTGGTGGTGGGGGCTGGTCCTGGACGCCGGTGGGCTGCTCACCGCGGCCTATCTGACCTGGGTTCTGGGGCATGCGCTCTCCAGGTCGGGCAGTTCCAGGACCCTTTTGAAGGCCCCTCGGCTCTCCCAGGAGCTGGTGGTCCTGGTGCTCGCCCTGGCCTCCCTACTGCTCGGTCTGCTCCCTGCCGGTGCCTTCGAGCTCATCGGCGTTGGGCGCGCCGCGGGTGCCGAGCCCATCGCGACCGCCTGGGTCGGTGCCTTCGGCTGGACGAGCCTCCTGTCGGGGCTTGGGCCCGTGGTCGCCG